>NZ_JBYCLA010000548.1:0-3867 GCF_057473665.1 Mycobacterium sp. TH-M25 | reverse complement strand
CGCGCATGTTTTCCCGCGAAGTCGATGACATACGTGAATGCCCATACAGCGGCTTTCAGTTCATGAGTGGCGTCATCGGGAAGATCGGCGCGGAAGCCGATCCCGAGCTCCTGGAGCACGTTGACCGCGAGCTCGAAATCGTTTTCAGCAGAGCCGGCTACACGATCGAGAACGCTCGCGTACCAAGAAATATCATGGTGGCCAGGCGATTCAGTCACCGTCGAGTCTCATCCATCTGCCGACGTCCCACGCGCCGCCTTGCCGGCAGCGCACTGCCGGGCTGGGCCGATATGCCAACTGCTGCGTATTCGATGATCAGCTCTCTTCAAACCCCGATTGGTCGAACTTCAGCGTCTGGGCGTTCTCGGACACGGTGCGGACCTTGCTGTCGTCAAATCCGTTGGCATCGACAGCTTCGATCTCGATCTTGACGACCAGATGGGTGCCGGGTTCGCGCAGGTGAGCCAGGACCTCGTCGGCGATGTTCTTGAAGTCCAGGGCGATCTTGTCGGAGCTAAGCGTCTTGACACCGTAGAACCGAGTCTTGCTTCCTTCGATTACGCAGTGCGCGAGGCTCGCAGCCGCGATCTCGGCACGCACATATCAAACGATGCTGGGTTTGAGCTCTAGCCGGCAACGCAGCTGTATGTCGGCGCATTGCGGACAGTGTCGCTGCACCACAACGCGGGTGAACTGCGCCCCATGAGCCGCGGCCGCGCTCTTGTGAGAACTTTTCTTTACTGCTATCGAGAATGTTGTCCCGCCTGGCCTGAGTACTGGTGAGCACTCGAATGTGCTCATCGGCCACACTGCAGCATGTTTGCAGGAGGTTCCGCGCAGCGTTGACGTTGTTCACGCAACCGCTGGCGCTTTCGCGGCAAGATACTCGTCGATGCCGATGAGAAGGGCGAAAAGACTTCTTTCGGAATATGTTTCGGTGTTGGTCATGTTATCCCCTGCGTAGTCATTGCTACCGGCTCATCGCGAATCTACTTTGAGTTTGACGTCGTGTGTTCGAGGACAAACGCCTCTACGGCCTCCTGATCTCCCAGTGGGGCGCCGGCGTTCAGATAGCTGCTCAACGCGTCTGCTGCCTCGGAGAGCATCTCCCGCTCGACCAGTAGCCGGATGGCTTGGCCGAGATAGTATTTCGCTCGAACGTTGTCCGGCTCCAACGTGGTCGCTTCCTGCAGGTGGCTCACTGCACCAACGAGGTCGCCCCGACTGTCATAGAGTGTGCGGCCGAGCCAATAACGGGCATCGGGATCGTCGTCTCGCTGGCGAATCGCGGTCTCAAGCGCCGCAACACTTTTCTCGTACTGCTCCGTGCGCGCGTATGCGATCCCGAGATCGACATGGCACTCCGGGTACACACCGTTTCGGCGCTCGATGGCGCGTTGCAGAAGCCCGATGAGTCGATCGAAAATAGGGTGCTCCATCTTGGTCCACGAGCGAACCACACCAGCGGGGTCGGGCAGCCGTCCGAACAGCGGAACGTCAAATGGGACGCCGAGAACAACTGGAGGTGTCGGGCTGCCGGCTAGCTCCGACAGTGTCGATGCGACTTCACGGACGAGGTCCGTGTACGTATCCTTGCCTTTCACGGCTGTCCATAGCGCCTCGACCAGTGCAAATGACAGTTTGCCGCGGATACGGAAGTCGGACGGGAATCCCCTCGCGCCGGAAGTATCCAAGTGACGCTCAGGTGAGTGAACAGTGTCAGTCGTGTCCTCGGTCGTGAATTCTCCATCCGCATTGCTGGCGGTTCCTGATATCGAACCCGCATACAATGAAAGCCGTCCGATTTGTGGTCCTGGCTCGCCGATCGCGGAGCGGAGACCGGGCAGTCCGTCTTCGATCAAATGGAGTTCACGTTGCATGGGTCGCGAGCGCTCATCGGGTTCCACGTACCGACTTGACGCTCCTCCTTCGGGCGGCGCCGCCCAACCGGCATCGACGATCGTTATCAGCCGGGTATCCGCTCCGGCTTGCGCCGACAACTCCGCCAACTCGATGTCGTAGACCATTCCATGGCGCCCGTCGTAACTGACGATGGTCGGCACACCGCCCCGGCCCGTCGAGCCGTTTCCGGCGAAGTAGAACACGGCCACGTCGTCGCGGGCCGCTTCGGCCAGTTGCGTGAACGACGCCGTGATTGCGTCGGCGGTTGCGTCTTGGTCAATCAGCACGGTGACGTCTTCTTCGTCGAAGCCAAATTTGTTACAGAGGGCCTCTTTCAATGCCGCAACGTCGTCGGCTGCTCGCGTGTGCGGCACGTGCGCGTAGTGACTTATGCCGACGAGAAGCGCATGCTTGCGCGACCCTGCGGCAGCGCGAACTTGCCGTTCCAGATCTTCCAGGACTTCACCGTGTATCGATGCCGAGGTTTCCCGCCGGAACGCCTCGAGACTCTTGAGTGCGCGTTGATAATCCTCCGCGCACGCCTGGGCCACACCGAGCGCCAGGGTTGTCGCAGGAGCAAGTCCCTTGTACTGCTCAACTGCTATGGAGAGCGGCGATGTCGCCGCGCCGTAGTCGGCGTGAGTGAGAAACGCATGTCCGAAACTGGCGTGCAGTTCTGGAAACGGCGATGTGATCGTCCCGTGGCAGCGCAGATAGCGCTGGTGGATGTCGTCTGCTGTGAGGTCGCGATAGTTTCGCCTCCTGCTGAATTCGATTGCTTCGAGGAATTCGTCGGCATCACCGAACAGCCGTAGAGTCCGTATTCCCACGAAGCACGGAGTCTGCCTTGGGGACTCGGGGGACAAAGCGCGGACCGCCCGTACGAGTGGGTATTCGATGTCGGCGTAGGTCACCAATCGCGAATCGGCGACCGACAGTTGCTTCACCAGCGCAAGGGTGAAAGCACCTGCGGTCGCCTGAGAGCCGTTGCGCTCGAACGATATTTCGTACGAGACATCGCTGGCTGTCGCCATCATCAGGGTGTAGAAGGAATCCGATCGTGCCAGAGACAAGAACTTGTCGTTCGCATAGGTGTCAAGGATCAGCGTCTTGTGCTTTGTCGGGATCGCGGTGATCCACTCGTGCAGCTCGACGGCGTTGATCACGCCACTGACGTCGCCGTCGCGCCATTGGCCAGAAGTCGAACTGTCGTAGGCGAGGAGATAGGCCTCCGAATCGCCTGAGAGGCTGTGACCACTGAAATGGACGACGACCGAGTCGCCGGCTGTCACGCAGTCCTTCAATGACTGAAGCTCATCGACGATCGCCTCCCGCGTGGCAGCGCTGTCGGTGAGTGTCCTGACGGTTTCCGGTGCAAAGTCAAACCTGCTGACCAGGATGTCCTTTACCAGCTCTACGTCGGTGACGGAACCACGCAACCCGGGAAGGTTCGCATAGTCATTGATGCCGATCAGGAGTGCACGCCGTGTCCTCATCGGGACCTTCCGTAACCAAGTGACATAGTCAGAGATCCAACCGGCCTTGTCGCTCTGCGGCCTTGTCGCGAGGTACTTCTCCAGCGTGGCCGCCGCGTAGGCTGTGTTCCCGAGCTTCGCTTCTGCAATCCCAAGGTGATAGAGCGAGTCGGCGCTGGCGCCGTCCTCCTTCAGTGCCTTTGCGAACGCATTCGTCGCCGCCTGGTTGTTACCGAGTGCTTCGTACGCGAGGCCCCGCAGCTTCTCGAGGCGCTCGTTCTCCTGCCCGTGCTGCGGGGCTACCCGCTCCGCTTCGCCGAGGTGCCGCTGGGCCGATCTGACAAACCGCCGGTCGTCGAGCCGCCAACTGAGCGCGTACAGTTCTTCAGCCAGTTCGATGTGTGCAGTTGCGAGGTCGCCGCCTGGCACCGACACCGGCAGTCGACGGTCGAACTCCGTGGTGCCGATGGATGGGTGCTGACGATCGTCG
>NZ_JBYCLA010000547.1:0-5191 GCF_057473665.1 Mycobacterium sp. TH-M25 | reverse complement strand
AGAGCGCCGCAGCCGACCACCACGCCTCGCTGCTCGGCCACCCAGAACTCCTGGACGGCCTCATACAGCGTCACGAGGTTCTTTTCCAGCAGGATCTTGCCCGCGTAGGTGTCGACTAGTTGCTTGATTAACGGTACGTCCGACGTGCGCGCGCGCCGGATCGTCGGCCCGTTTGCCGGTGGTCCGCTCGCTGCGTTCACGAAGTGCAGCGTATCGGTTTAGAACCTTCCAGCCGGTAACCGATATTCTGTTGCCGTGTCGGGGCAGCCGCAAACAGGTCCGGTGGTTCCGCATGTTCGCGTTACCAACCTTGCCAATGTGCTCACGCTGTTGCGGCTGGTGCTGGTACCGGTTTTCCTGTTGGTGTTGTTTGCCGGCAATGGGCACGAAACCCCCAGCCGTATCATCGCGTTCGTCGTGTTCGCGGTCGCGGTCATCACCGATCGCTTCGACGGTGCACTGGCGCGCAACTACGGGATGGTGACCGAATTCGGCACACTGGCCGACCCGATTGCCGACAAGACGTTGATCGGCTCGGCGTTGATCGGCCTCTCGATGCTCGGGGACCTGCATTGGTGGGTGACGGCGGTCATCCTTGCCCGCGAGGTCGGAATCACCGTGCTGCGTTTCGTGATGTTGCGTCATGGCGTCATTCCCGCCAGCCGCGGCGGCAAGCTCAAGACCCTGGTCCAGGCCGTCGCCATCGGGCTCTTCGTCCTGCCGCTGTCGGGGGCCTGGCTAATGGCGGCGTGGGCGATGATGGCGGCCGCGATCGTCTTGACCCTGATCACCGGGTTGGACTACGTCGTCTCCGCGTTCAGGGATTCCCGTGGACGACCCGCTGCTGACTGACGATGCGCGTGGGCTGGTCGCAGACCTGACCGTTCGCAGTCACAGAGGCGGGCACGGCCTTGATGGGCACCGAGGTGGTCGAGCTGGGGTTGTCCGGAACGCGGTGATACTTCCCCGGCGGGGAACCAACCGCCGGACCGCGCACGTTGACCAGATGAACGCAAGCTGACCGACCGTAAGGAGAGCGCGATGCCGTCACTGCTGCGCGAGGTTCTCGGCGACGTTTTGCGTCAAGCCCGCATCACCCAGGGCCGGACGTTGCGACAGGTGTCCGACAGCGCGCGGGTCAGCCTGGGATACCTCTCCGAGGTCGAGCGCGGCCGTAAGGAGGCATCCAGCGAGCTGATCGGTGCGATCTGCGACGCACTGGAGGTGCCGCTGTCTCAACTGCTCACCGACGCCAGCGAACAGCTGGCCGTTCGGGAGTCGGCCGGGGCCAGCTCCACAACTGCCGCCAATATCGACGCCAGTACCAAAGTCGTCATCCCGCCGGTCGCGGCCCTGGCTATCGCCTGACACGACGAGCACGGGTGTAGCAATCGCGGTGGAGACGCTAGGTTGAGCCTGACGACAGACATCTACACACGGAGGCGGAGCTCACCGATGGCCAACCCGTTCGTCAAAGCGTGGAAGTACGTCATGGCGCTGTTCAACTCGAAGATCGACGAATACGCCGACCCCAAAGTGCAGATCCAGCAGGCCATCGAGGAAGCGCAGCGGCAACACCAAGCGCTGACCCAGCAAGCCGCACAGGTGATCGGCAATCAGCGTCAGCTCGAGATGCGGCTCAACCGCCAGCTCGCCGACATCGAGAAGCTCCAGGTCAACGTCCGCCAGGCGGTAACGCTCGCCGACAAGGCCACCGCCGCGGGTGACGCCGCTAAAGCCACCGAATACAACAACGCCGCCGAGGCGTTCGCCGCCCAACTGGTGACGTCCGAGCAGAGCGTGGAAGACCTCAAGGCACTACATGACCAGGCGCTGGGCGCCGCCGCGCAGGCCAAGAAGGCCGTCGAGCAGAACGCCATGGTGCTGCAGCAGAAGATCGCCGAGCGCACCAAGCTGCTCAGCCAGCTCGAGCAGGCCAAGATGCAGGAGCAGGTCAGCAAGTCGCTGCGGTCGATGAGTGAGATCGCCGCACCCGGAACCACGCCGAACCTCGATGAGGTCCGCGACAAGATCGAGCGTCGGTACGCCAACGCGCTGGGCCAGGCCGAGTTGGCCCAGAGCTCGGTGCAGGGCCGCATGATCGAGGTCGAGCAGGCCGGCGTGGAAATGGCCGGCCACTCCCGTCTTGAGCAGATCCGGGCATCGATGCGCGGTGAGGCCCTGCCTACTGGCGGCGCACCCGCCAATCCGGCGGGGGCCGCCGACTCCCCGGCCGCCGCGCCTCAGGCCGCGGCGCCCGAGAAGCCGCTCGGTCAGTAGGGGACCGGCGGGCGATGGCAGTGCGGTCAGGTCGCAACGCTGCATTACGGAACCTGTTGCTGCGGGGGCTCGACACCGCCAGCGATCTTTCCGAGCTGGTCTTCCAAAAAATCAGCGCGGCAACCGATCCCCGGGAAAGACAGCTGCGACGTCGCCGCCGGGCGCTGCGATGGGGTCTGATCTTCACCGCGGGAACCATCTTCTGGGGCGTGGTGACCGCGATCCTGGCGGCGTGGGGATGGTTCGCGTTACTGTTGGAGATCACCGGGGGAGTCGCTGTCGCGCAAGCGATGATCGCGACGTTGCTGTTGATCCGCTACCGCTGGCTGAAAGCCGATCCACTGCCGCCGCAGCGGCCCACCAGCATCCGGCGCCTGCCGCCACCGAGTTCGGCCGCACGTCCGGCGATGTATGCGCTGGGTGCTTCAGAGCGCGGCTTCTTCTCCTTGCTCGGCGTTATAGAGCGCGGCAACATGTTGCCTGACAACGAGATTCGCGGCCTGACGGCGGCGGCCAAAAACAGCTCGGCCGCCATGGCGGCCACGGCGGCCGAAGTGGTGTCGATGGAACGCGCGGCTCATGCGGCACCGCAGTCGCGTTCGTACCTGGCGCCAACGATCAACGCGTTCACCGCGCAATTGAGCGCCGGTGTGCGTCAGTACAACGAAATGGTTACCGCGGCAGCGCAGTTGGTGTCCTCCGCGAACGCGGATCTTGGTGCCGTGCTGGTGGCCTCGCGACAGCGTTACCGCGACGAATTGGCCAGTGCCATCGATCGCCTGGCCGGTTGGTCACAGGCGTTCGACGAACTCGGCGGGCTGCCGCGCCGCGCGTAACTGTCAGATGTCATGGCGGCGAGTGGTCGACTCGTTCCTGGGGCCATAGCGCTCGATGTATGACTGACGCATCTGCTCCTCGCGCTTACTGCGACGCGCGTCAACCAAATCGGGGTCGAGGCCGTGCACCTGCAGCATGTGCCGGCGCCACACCTTGTTCAGCGCGTGGGAAAAGTACACGAACGGAATCAAGATCGGCAGCGTCATGCTCAGGTGGACGTCCAGCGTCGTTGGGATCAGCCAGAACGGGGCGAGCACCAACACCGCCGGAACGGCGACCCGCCGCATCATCCGGCCTGTTGCACCCTTGCCGGCCAAATCGTTGCGCACCCAGTCCCGCATCGAGTCGGGCAGTCGGCCACCGCAGCAGTACCGGATGAATTGAAAAGTGTTGGGGCGTACGCCGTTGCCGGACATGACGGTTACAGCGATGCCCGCAGCGACGGCACCACGAGGCCGGCGAGGCCACGCAGCGTCGCTTTGAAGATGTCAAAGAAGTCGAAGTAGTCGCGCCACAAGGTGATCTGCCCGTCGTGGACCTCGAACACGCCGCACACCCAGAACTGCAGGCGCAGCGGGCCGAAGATCAGGGCGTCGGTGCGCTCGGTGAGCACCGCAGCCCCATCGGCGGCGATCCTGTGAATTTTCACCTCGAAGCCGCTGGCGCCGCCCAGGGAGCTGAACAGCTTCATCGCGCGGCGACGGCCGTGAATCGTTGGCAGCCCGACGTTCTGGTACACCAGGTCGTCGGCCAATACGGTGCTTGCGGTGTCGAGGTCGGCGTCCTGCAGTGCGTGCAGGAAGACCTCCACAGTGTGGGTGTTCTCCAGGGTCTGCTCGGTCATGATCACCAGCCTAACCAGTGGTTGTGGCAGGGTGGGGCGATGCGCGTCGCGGTGGTGGCCGGCCCGGATCCCGGTCACGCCTTCCCGGCGATCGCGTTGTGTCGACGATTCCTGGTGGCAGGCGATACACCCACCTTGTTGACCGGCGCCGAGTGGCTGGATACCGCGCGCGCCGCCGGCGTCGACGCCGTCGAACTGGCCGGGCTCGACCCAGCCCCGGGCGACGACGACGGCGACGCGGGAGCCAAGATCCATCAGCGCGCCGCCAGGATGGCCGTGCAGAATCGTGCGCAACTGCAGGCGATGGTACTGGACCTGGTGGTGTCCGATGTGATCACCGCCTGCGGCGGGATGGCTGCCGAACTGCTGGGACTTCCGTGGATCGAGCTCAACCCGCATCCGCTGTACCGACCGTCCAAAGGGTTGCCGCCGATCGGCAGTGGACTGGCACCCGGTACCGGAATTCGCGGCCGGTTGCGGGACGCCGCGATGCGCGCGTTGACGGCGAGGTCTTTGCGGATCGGCACCCGACAACGGGAGCAGGTCCGCGTCGGAATCGGGTTGCCGGCATCTGATCCCGGGCCGTTGCGGATGTTGATCGCCACCCTGCCGGCGTTGGAGGTGGCCCGCCCCGATTGGCCGGCCGGTGCCGTCGTCGTCGGTCCGCTGCACTTCGAGCCGACCGATCAGGTGTTACCGATTCCGCCCGGTTCGGGGCCGGTGGTGGTTGTGGCGCCGTCGACGGCGACAACCGGGACCACCGGAATGGCCGAGACGGCGCTGGACAGCCTGGCGCCCCTCGGCGTGCGGCTGGTGGTGTCGCGACTCAACGGTCCGGAGCTGGCGTTGCCGTCGTGGGCGGTCGCCGGGCTGGGCCGCCAAGACGAACTACTGTCCCACGCCGATCTGATGATCTGCGGCGGCGGACACGGCATCGTCGCCAAGACACTGCTGGCCGGGGTGCCCCTGGTGGTGGTCCCCGGCGGCGGCGATCAGTGGGAGATCGCCAACCGGGTTGCGCGCCACGGCAGCGGGCGGCTGGTGCGGCCGCTGACCGGAGAAGCGCTGGCCAGCGCGGTGGCTGACGTGCTGGCGACGCCCGGGTATCGCGAGGCGGCGCGCCGCGCCGCATCCGGGGGGGCCGACGTGGCCGATCCGGTGCGGGTATGCCATCAGGCGCTGACCGTCGCCGGGTAGGTAGCTTGGCGGGGTGCGCCTCACTGAATTCAA
>NZ_JBYCLA010000546.1:0-3061 GCF_057473665.1 Mycobacterium sp. TH-M25 | reverse complement strand
GACGCGGCTCGCCGAATCGACCCTCAACCCCCTGATCGGCAAGAGCGTCGCGTTGTATTTCGAGAAACCGGTGCCTGCTGTTGAGCTGGTCTGAGATTCCGGGCGTCGACGGCGTCCTGTCCCCCGAACAATGCCGTCAGACGGCAGAATCTATTGCAGTGCTGCAATATTGCTCCGGAGAGATTCCATGGTCCGATGGTGGTCACACCGATCCCTGGGACCATGTGGAATGCGCGATGGCCCTCACGGTCGCCGGGTTGATCGGGCCTGCGCGTCGCGCCTTCGACTGGTGCCGTAACCAACAGCGCCCAGACGGTTCCTGGCCGATTCAATTGCGCGCCGGCGTGATAGAAGATGCCAACAGCGACAGCAATTTCTGCGCCTATGTGGCGGTCGGGGTATGGCATCACGTACTTGTCACCGGCGATCGGATGTTTGCCCGCACCATGTGGCCGACGGTGTGCGCGGCCATCGACTTCGTACTCGACCTACAGCTTGAGGGCGGCGAAATTTGTTGGGCGCGTGGCGCTTCAGGGCCCCTGACGGAAGCGTTGCTGACCGGTTGCGCCAGTATCTACCACAGCGTTCGATGCGCGCTCGCCTTGGCGAATCTGATGGACGACCCGCAACCCGAGTGGGAGCTTGCCCTGGGCCGGTTGGGCCACGCGATCGCCGTTCATCCCACTGGGTTCACCGAAAAGCCACATCACTCGATGGACTGGTACTACCCCATCTTGGGCGGCGCGGTGCGCGGTGCCGCGGCAACGGCCCGCATCGCCGAAAGATGGAGCGATTTCGTGGTCGACGGGTTGGGCATCAGGTGCGTCGACGATCGGCCGTGGGTGACCGGTGCGGAAACCTGCGAACTGGTGTTGGCGCTGGATGCGATGGGCGATCGGCAGTCGGCGCTGACACAGTTCGCCGCCATGCAGCATCTGCGCGACAAGGACGGCTCGTACTGGACCGGGCTGGTATTCAGCGACGGGAAGCGTTGGCCTGTCGAACGCACGACGTGGACCGGGGCGGCAGTCATCCTGGCCGCCGACGCGTTGTCGTCGACCACCGCGGGCAGCGGTATCTTTCGCGGTGCCGACCTGCCGCGCGGCTTGGAGAGTGCGTACGACTGCGAATGCGCAGCCAGCCAGTCGGATCGCTAAACCGCCGCCCCGGCATCGCCGGCGGTGCGCTCCAGCACCCGCATCGAGCCAGTCCCGGATTTCTCGGTGAACGCGCCGCTTTCCAAAGCACGGCAATAGATCTCGTACGGTGGGCGGCCGCCATCACGCGGATCAGGAAACACGTCGTGAATGATCAGCGCGCCCCCGGCGCTCACCCACCTCGCCCAGCCGTCGTAGTCGTTGCGGGCGGCATCCTCGCTGTGGCCCCCGTCGATGAACAGCAGTTGCAGCGGCGTGCGCCAACCTTTGGCCACCACGGTCGATTTGCCAACCACCGCCACCACGTTGTGGTCCAACCCGGCTTCGTCGAGCGTGTGCCGCAACGCCGGCAAGGTGTCGAACCGTCCGGTGACCGGATCGATCAGCGACGTGTCGTGATACTCCCAACCCGGCTGATGCTCTTCCGAGCCGTGATGGTGGTCGACGGTGTACAGAACGCTGCTGCGCGCCCGGGCGGCCGCACCGAGCAGGACCGTCGACTTACCGCAATACGTCCCGATTTCCACACCGACGCCACCGTCGAGGTAGCTCATGGCCACGTCGTAGAGGGCCTGGCCCTCCTCAGCGGGCATAAAACCGGTCACCCGGTCGGCCAGTGCGAATAACCGGCTGGTCAGCGCGTCGTGCGCCGCGCGGTGCGAGGAAGTGGTCATCCCCAGCACGGTAGTGCATTCGGTTGCCGCGCCCAGGTGGGTGTAGTAGTGTCCGGACACGTGTCCAACCCGGTAGCTCGGGAATCGACCAGACGGCGCCTGACCGCCAAGCAAGCCGTCACCGTCGACCGGCTGGGCAACGCCGCGATCGGTGTGCTGAGCCGAGAAGGCTACTCCGGTTTGACGATTCGCATGGTCGCGGCAGAGGCCGGCGTCGGGGCGGCGACGGCCTACACGTATTTCTCCTCGAAAGAGCACCTCGTGGCCGAGGTTTTCTGGCGAAGGTTGACCTCGAGTCCCGTTGCGCCGACCGCATCGCCGTGTCCAACGGCGCGCGTCATCACCGTGCTGCGCCAGATCGCGCTGCTGGTCGCAGACGAGCCGGCGCTTGCCGGTGCGGTGACCAACGCGTTGCTCGGTCAGGATCCTGAGGTCGAGCAGCTGCGGCTGCGGATCGGCCGCGAAATACACCAGCGCCTGGTCGCGGCTTTGGGCGACGGCTATCCCCCTGTACTGGTCGAATCACTCGAGCTGCTCTACGCGGGAGCGTTGGTGCGCGCCGGCATGGGATATGCCTCCTATGCCGAGATCGCCGACCGGCTGGAGACGTCCGCGCGGCTGCTGTTGGCCGAAACGCCGTAGCGCGGCCGTGCAGGCTGGCAATCCCCTGAATATGGTCAGGCTTGGGACGCCGCCCAGCATCGCGACCCGCAGCTTCGCGACAAGAACAAACTCAACGCGTGGAACGCAATTAGTGCTTGCCGCAAGCGGGGGGCGCCTCGGACTCCCACGCGGTTGGCCGATTCGGTTTGCGCTGCGCTGAACCTGGGAACACGCCATCCATGTTGATTCGCCGAATCGCTCGCCCCCTGCTGTCCGCGGCATTCATCGGCCAAGGCGTCGAGACGCTGCGCAACCCCGCACTGTCACTCGAAGCGACCGAGCCGACCGTCGCAGCGCTGCGCCAACTGCCGGAGCCGTACGGAGCCAACGTCCCGTCCAATCCCGAGACGGCCGCGAGAATCAACGCGGCCATTCAGGTCGCCGGCGGCGTGTTGCTCGCCACTGGCAAGATGCCCAGAGTTGCCTCCGCCGTGCTGGCGGTCACGGTGATACCGGGTAGCCTTGGCGGGCTGGATATCGCGCTGGCTGGGGGCCAGTGTTCCGCTGTCGGGTGAGCCACTGTTCCGGTTGGGACTGGGCCACCGTGGCGGTGCGGGCTGAGCCGTG
>NZ_JBYCLA010000545.1:0-3249 GCF_057473665.1 Mycobacterium sp. TH-M25 | reverse complement strand
TAATCTATGCGATCCCAAGCAGTTTCGTCGCTGGGCTGTCAAAATTGCGCTGCTTCGTTGTTACTACGAAAATCCGCTCATCGTCGAACCGTTCGATCCAGCAACGCTTTTCACCGGTAAAGACATCACCGACTGGCATATCTTCATTGGGCGTACGGCTCACCCCGATCACCGACACGCATTCGCCGGCGTTGGACCACTCTTGCCCGACGGCGGTAGGGGTTTCGCCGGTGTGACCCAGGTTTCATGGACTCTCGGTTACAGTTTCGTCCTAGCCCTGCGACTGGTGAATGGTAACGAGTGGTCAGGGAATTGCCTACGCAACTTCAAGGCTTACAACAGAACTCGTGGCGTTCTGGTGAGAGAGGTGCTTCCAAACGCGCCGACCATGCCAAGCGTTAGTCAGCTTCCGCCTCTGCCGGTGCCGGAACTGCTGCGGCTTGTGTGGTTCTTCACGCCGAATCCTGCTTCGCCGATTGCGAACGATATTCGTGCGACGACGGAAACGATCAAAGAGACTTTCGATCAAGTAGGTGCCGAGTGGTATGACCTGGACTGAACCGAAGTGGAAAGGGTGACGGCATGCTGATAGGACCGCCGACACCCGCCACGCTTATCGGCTACTCGCTGCGATGGTCGACGGGTCTATGTCGTGCGCGCCAATGTGCGTCGGCCTAGACGAAGCCACGACAGCGGCGCTCGCCGCGATAGCACCGACCGCCGTACCGCGCCGGCGCATATGTCGGCCAAGTTCGCCATTTTGATTGTGGGCATAATGCGTGCCTGAACCGTCCTAGTTCTGCCAGAGGATGCATGAAACCCGGATTGGTTCAGTAACTCCGATGCCCGACACCGCCCACGCTGGCGATAGTTCAGTCGTCGAGGTAGCGAACGTGGTCGTCGTCGTACTCGGGCCGCGGCCCGAAGGTCGTGCTGCGATCGATCAGGGAGTGCGGTGACGCGGGAGCTCGGTAAGGGCCCCACTCAGGGTCTTGGCGCGGGTCGATCCGGCCGTTCCGTATCTGCCGGAACACCCCGTACGAGCCGAGCATGAACAGAGCGATCGCGGCGACGAATGCAAGCGCGGCGAAAACCGATGTCATTTCGACACCATATGGCTCGAGATCGTCGTGCACCACACGCCGAGCATCCGGTCGTTCGCTGCCGGCGAATAGTTGAGCATCTCGTTGACGATCTCACACGAGGCGTGCATCGCTCCCCCCAGACCGACCGACTGCCACCGCCCCCGTCGCTACTCGGTGCAGCTTCCCGGCGGCGCCGGCACCGGCCCCTGCTGCGGTGGGGTGAACAGCCCCGGCGGAGGCGGCGGCTTGACGCACTGAACGATCACCAGCGCGGCCGTCCCCGGAGCGCCCCGGTTGATCGCACGCCAGTAGGAGCCGTCGTCGTAGGGCACACCGTCGCAGGACGGCTCGGCCGGCGTCATCATGTCCACCGTCCCGCCACCGGGGCAGTAGTGGGCGCCGAAGTCGGGCTTGTGCGGGTCAGGCGGTGGAGGAGGAGGAGCGGCGTGGCCCAACGGCGCGCTCAGCAGGGCGGCAGCGGTCAGCGCGAGCATCATCACGTGCTTCATGGTCGGCATCCTGTCAGGGTGTCGTCGCGGTCTGGCTGTAGCAATTATCCGCACATATGTCCGTAGTGCTACTTGGCGACCTTGTGCGGTGTCCGCGAGACAGCACCCTAACAGGCATAACTCCGATTGCGGCTAACCACTGGCAACCGGGGCCGCGGACGTCGGGCGCGCATCAACGACTACAGGCCGCCCAGATCGTCGGGCACATCGACGGCGTGCTCCTGCAGTGCCTCGATCGGCACGATGTCGAGGGTGCGCTCGTGGGTGGACGCCAACACCACCGGGGCGGCCAGGCCGTCGCGGTACGCCAGCAGCCAGTTGCGCGCGGTCACGCACCAGCGATCTCCGGGTACCAGCCCGGGAAACCTGAACTGCGGCATGGGTGTCGAGAGGTCGTTGCCGATCGAGCGCTGATGCTGCAGGAATTCGGCGGTTACCACCGCGCAAATCGTGTGCAGGCCAATGTCTTCCGGTCCGCTCGAACAGCAGCCATCGCGGTAGAAGCCGGTCAACGGCGCACTGCCGCACGGCTCCAGCGGGCCGCCCAGGACGTTGCGTTCAGGCATTGATCTCCCCCACCAGATCGGCCGCGCGCCGCAGTTGATCGAGGTCGGAACTGGTGGGGATGAGCTGAACTTCGTCGGTGCCGACGGCTTTGAAATCGCGTAGCACCGCGACCAGGTCGTCGTCACTGCCGGCGAATCCGGTGGTGGGCGCCATGGCATCGACGTACTCAGCCGGTATCCAGTTCATGTAGCGACGCAGATGCCGGTGCACCTGGGCCCGGGCGTCATCGGCTGGTCCCAGCGCGAACCAGAACGACGTGGCCAGGTGAGGCCGGGCCTTGCCGGCCTCGGCCCAGGCGTCGCGCGCGACGTCGAACAACTCGTTCTGCTTGGCGACGTCGAGATCCAGCGTGGTCCCGGCCAGTCCGTCGGCCCACGCCGCCGCACTGCGCAGCGTCTTGGGTCCGATGGTCCCGACCAGTAGCGGCGGCCCACCCGGTTGAACCGGCGCCGGTCCGACCGGCAGCTTGGCATCGGTGATCTTTTCGCCGGCCCAGACCCGCTTCATCACCGCGGCCCGCTGCGCCATCCCGCGGATGGTCTGCGTCGCCGGGTCGGCGCCGACCGCGACGTAGTCCTCCACCCGTCCGCCGACGCCGAGGCCGACCGTGAGCCGCCCGCCGCAGATCATGTCGCCGGTCGCCAACGCCTTGGCCAGCATCACCGGATCGTGCAGTTGCGGCACGATCACCGTCGTCATCAGCCGCACCCGGTCGGTCCAGGCGGACAGCGCACCCAGCAACGTCAACGCCTCCGGGTTGTCGAAGGCCATCCGCTCGCCCCAACACAACGACGAGAACGGCCCGTCGTCGATCGTGCGCGCCCAATCCCGCAATACGGCGGCGTCCAAATCCGGCTCCATGACCGGCATGGTCATCGCTATCTGCACGATCGCGATTCTGGCATGGCGACCGCCCTGTGCCGGCGACTATCGGCGTGGCAGCATCACTAAATGGCCATCACCGCCAACTCGATCGCTCATGTCCGGCTTACCGTCACCGACATCGAACGATCCCGGCAGTTTTACGAGACTGTCTTCGGATGGCCCGTGCTGCTCGAGGTTCCCGACAACGCCGATGCGGCGACGCG
>NZ_JBYCLA010000544.1:0-6048 GCF_057473665.1 Mycobacterium sp. TH-M25 | reverse complement strand
CGGCGAACGCTAACGATGGTCCGTCTCAGTTTTGGCTAACTACTTGTTCGAGTGTTGTGCGTGCGCGCTGAACTTTGGCGAGGATGGATTCGGCGGTGGCCGTCCAGACGTAGGGCTTGGGACCGGCGTTGTGGGCGTTGAGGTATGACTCGATGCTGGCGATGAGGTCGGGACGCTGGCAAAGACGCCACGTCGGAGGTTCTTGTGGGTCAAGTCGCGGAAGCAGCGTTCCACCTGGTTCAGGCTTGACGACGGGGCGGGCGTGAGGTGCACGTGACACCGCTGGTGGCGCTTCCGCCATCGCTCGACCTCGGCGTTCTTGTGGGTCCCATCCGGGCCAAAGCCTTATCGCGACCACCTAGTGATACCAAACATCTGTTCCCGTACAGTAATCGTGAGCCTTACCGTTGGCATCCCTAGAGAGGATTGACATGACCGGTATCGAACAGTTCCGCTACGACGGCAAGAAGGCACTTGTGGTCGGCGGCGCAACGGGTATGGGTGCGGCGGCGGCCAAGATCGTCGGTGCCCTTGGGGCCGAGGTGATCAACCTCGACTACGCGCCGGTCGACGCCGAACTCGGCCGCGGCATCCAGGTCGACCTGCGCGACCCAGCGTCCATCGACAGCGCGCTCGAGCAAGTGGGCCATGTCGATGCGCTGTTCTCCGCCGCCGGCATTGCCGACGGTCCGGACCTGATGAAGATCAACTTCATCGGGCACCGGCACCTGATCGACAAGCTGATCGCCAACGGCCAACTCGGCCGCGGTTCGGCCATCTGCTTCATCTCCTCAGTCGCGGGCATCGGCTGGGAAACCGACCTGCCACGACTGCAGGAGTTTTTGGCCACCCCGGACTTCGAGTCGGCCGACGCCTGGGTCAAGGCGCACGAGGCGGACAACTTCGGCCACTACGGCACCAGCAAGCAGGCGATCAACGCCTACGTTGCCACGCACGCATTCCCGTTTCTGGCCAAAGGAATTCGGATCAACGCGATCTGCCCGGGCCCGACCGACACTCCGCTGGCGCGCGCCAACGCCGACCTATGGCTGTCGTTCGCGCAGGACTATCGGGAGGCCACCGGCACCGCGACGCACACCCCTGAGCAGATGGGCAACGTGATGGCGTTCCTCAACAGCGACGCGGCCGCCGGCATCAACGGCGTCACCCTGCTAGTCGACTACGGCCACGTCAACTCGTCGAACACCGGGACCTTCGCCGCCGGCAAGCCGATCATCGACTTGCTGATGGGCCGAATCTCGCTGGGATAGTGGATGTTGCGCATTTACTCCCCTCAACGCACGCAGACTGATAGAAAAAGCGGGCGAACCAGACCTGCGTGCGTGGGGAGGTCCCCAGTGGGGAAACGGCTTATCACCGCAGGGTTGTGCGCGGCACTGGCAGCGGCGTCATGTTCGGGTTGCTTCACGAACGACGACAAGGCGACGCAGAAGCTCGCACACGTCACGGTCGACAGCACGTCCCGGACGTCGCACGCCATCACCTGCAGTCAGGTCAACTGGCTGTTGACGGCGAACATCAGCATCGCCCCGGCGAACGTGAAGGTGCTCCTTCGATTGGATCCTGACAAGCCGAAGGTCGAGTCGGTCGACTTCGACAACTTCGCGGGCTTCACCGGAGTCTCCAACGCAGGGGCCGGTGGCGCGAAGATCCGCGTCGTCAGGGACACCTACACCATCACCGGCGACGCAGTCGGGTCTCAGCTCAACGATCCACACGTCTCGGTCACGAAGCCGTTCGCCATCGAGGTGGGTTGCTGAGCGAAGCTACTCCGGCTGATCGTCCGGCGGCGGGGCCGGAAACTCCTGCGCGGGAGGTGATTTTTTCAGCCACGCCCTCAGGCGCAACAGCGGAGCAACGACAACGCCGGTAGCCAACAAGATCAGCAGCACCACGATCGCGGCGTTCATCTCGTCAATGGTGCCACCCCGGGCAGCCAACGGGCGCTTGGAGACTTTCCTATCTGGGGTTCGGCTGGAAAGCACCGACGGCTTGCGGGACGCTCGGACTGATCACTCGCTTGATTTAGTCGCTTGGTCCGAAGAAGTTGTCCGAGCTGCCGTAAACGGCGGTGTTGGGTGCTGAAAACCGCTGCTGGGCAGACCGCCGCTTGACCTCGCCAGCCGATTGTGCTCAAAATGCGCTCACCGGGAGCCGACGCACCCCGATAAACCCTGTCTGAGCTGTCATCACATTGGTGCGGGCGGAGGGATTCGAACCCTCACGCTCTTCCGAGCACCGGCACCTAAAGCCGGCATGTCTGCCGTTCCATCACGCCCGCAAGGCCCCACGAGCGTACCGCCTTCGCTCCTGGCAAAGCTTGTCCACGGGCTCCCGTTGAAGGCCGCGGGGTACCTTCTAGGAATGTCCACTACACGTCGTCGGAGACCCGCGCTGATCGCGCTGGTGATTCTCGCGGCTGGTGGCTGCCTGGCCTTGGGGTGGTGGCAGTGGACGCGGTTTGAGTCGACGTCGGGCTCGTTCCAGAACCTCGGATACGCGTTGCAGTGGCCGGCGTTCGCCGCGTTCTGCGTCTACGCCTACCGCAAATTCGTCCGCTACGAAGAGGCGCCGCCCGAGCCCGGAAACACCGACGCCGTCACCGAAATACCGCAAGGTTTACTGCCCGAGCGACCACCAGTCGCTCCCCACGACACCGACGACCCCGTACTCCGCGAGTACAACGCCTACTTGGCCGAACTTGCCAAGGCCGACAACGAAACCCACGAACACCAGAACAGGACGACCGCATGACCACAGCCGGCCAGAACATCCGCACCCCGCTGCTCGCCTATCGCGTGATGGCGTGGACGACGGGTATCTGGCTGATCGCGCTGTGCTACGAGATCGTGGTGCACTACATCGTCAAGGTTCCCAATCCGCCGACATGGATCGGCATCGTGCACGGCTGGGTCTATTTCGCTTATGTCTTGGCAGCCTTCAACCTGGCCGTCAAGGTCCGCTGGCCGATCGCCAAGACCATCGGGGTGCTGCTGGCTGGAACCATCCCGCTGGTCGGGGTGATCGTCGAGCATTTTCAGACCCGAAACGTCAAGGCGCAGTTCAACTTATAACTAGGTACTCAGGGCGCGCAGTGCCGGCAACAACAGCGCCAATGCACGGCCGCGGTGCGATGACGCATCTTTCTCCGCCGAAGTCAGTTGCGCCGCAGTCCGATCCTCGCCGTCCGGAATGAACACCGGGTCGTAGCCGAAGCCGGCATCGCCGCGCGGCTCACCGGCGATGACACCGTGCCATTCGCCGCGCACCACGACTTCGTCGGAACCCCAGACCAGCGCGCAGGCCGAGACGAATGCCGCGCCTCGACGCCCGTCGGGCACATCGCGCAGCTGCGCGAGCAACAGCGCGGTGTTGCCGGCGTCGTCGCCGTGGCGGCCCGACCACCGCGCCGACAGCACACCGGGCATACCGTTCAGCGCGTCCACCGCCAGCCCGGAGTCATCGGCAACGGTGGGCAGTCCCGTCGCGGCGAATCCGTCGCGGGCTTTGGCCAGTGCGTTATCTTCAAATGTCGCAGCGGTTTCCGGCGCTTCGTCGAATGGCGGCACGTCGTTCAGCGACATCAGGGTCAACCCGGCAAGCTCTGCGGTGTCGAGAACCCGGCGCAACTCGAGCAGCTTCTTCCGGTTGCGGCTGGCGACAAGTAACCGGGTCACCGGCCACTCCGGCACGTGGCCGCCACTCGTGCGGGAACCACCGCTCGTAGCGTCACCGTTGCGACGCCGCCTATACGCGAATGTTCTGGTTGAGGATCGGACTCGCCGAAAGTGGCGTGACGCCCCTGACGTAAGGCACTTCGCAGTCTTCACAACCCCAGATGAGTTTGTGCATATAGCACCCCACGCAGAATCCCAGCGTGGCCTCCGCCCAGGTCAGGACGAAACAGACCGCAACCACAGCCGCCATTGCCACTGGCGAAGCGCCCGCCAAGCGCATGGCGAGGCAGGTCGCGGCCAAACCGGCACCGAGCAACCAGGCAAACCGTTTCGGCCGAGTTGGCTTCCACACCGGTCGCATGTTCATCGTCGACGCCGTACCCAGAAGTCCGGTGGGACTGAGTGGAGTCAATCCGGTGGCGGCCGCAGCCAACATGTCGAAAAGTACGAACGGACCGACGATGATCACGGGGTCGGTTTCCGGTCGCAACAGCAATAGCGCGATTGTGATTGCCGAAATGGCGTTCAGCAAACCCGCCCTTGCCCGGGTCGCGACTTCGTTGATACGCGGTTCCGTGTGTTCGTGCGTCATCTGCCCCATCGCCCACCACGGCTGATTGAGGAAAGAATGTTCGACCGACGGCTGTTGCTTGATCATTGATTGGTCCTAGGAAGGCAGTACGACATTGGCCCATGGTGGCCTCGGGAAATCTCAATTAGATAGTCGAAAGCGTACCATAACGCTGGTACACGAGGCTCTGACCAGCAGGATTAGGTCGCTCTCATGCGTGATCCCGCAGTTCGACGATCACCGAGCAGTTACCGAGATTCTTCGGCCCAGACGTCACAGGTAACTCAGCTGCCGAAGGCCTTCTGCGGCACCGCGCCCTCGGGCAACACGCCTGGGTACGGCAACGCCAGCGCCTCGTGCTGCGCGACGAACAACTTTTCGCAGGCCCCTTGGGCGGCGTCGAGCAACTTGTCGAGCGTCGATCGCGGGAAAGTGGCGCCCTCGCCGGTGCCCTGCACCTCGACCAGCGTCCCGGTGTCGGTGGCCACCACGTTCATGTCCACCTCGGCGCGGGAGTCTTCCTCGTAGGGCAGGTCGACCCGCACCCGCCCGTCGACGACGCCCACGCTGATGGCGGCGATCGCGCAGGACAGCGGCCGCGGATCCGACAGCTTGCCGTGCGCCGAGAGGTACGTCACCGCATCGGCCAGCGCGACGTAGGCCCCGGTGATCGCGGCGGTACGGGTACCGCCGTCGGCCTGCAGCACGTCGCAGTCGATGGCAATGGTGTTCTCCCCCAACGCCGCCAGGTCGATGCAGGCCCGCAGCGAGCGGCCGACCAGCCGGCTGATCTCTTGGGTGCGTCCGGACGGCCGACCCTTCACCGACTCCCGATCGCCACGCGTGTGGGTGGCCGACGGCAACATCGCGTACTCGGCGGTCAGCCAGCCCAGCCCAGAACCCCTGCGCCAGCGGGGCACACCATCAGTGACGCTCGCAGTGCACAGGACTTTCGTCTGACCGAATTCGATCACCACCGAACCGGCCGGGTGGGAGGTGAATCCGCGGGTGATGGTGACCGGTCGAAGTTCCTCGTCGAGGCGGCCGTCTTCTCGTTTTGACACGCCGATAACCCTAGCCCGGTGACGATGCAGAGCGCGCAGCGCGATAAGGAGGAGCCGGGCAATTCAGCCCTAGCTCGGCGACGATGCAGAGCGCGCAGCGCGATGAGGAGGAGCCAGGCAATGCATCCCTAGCTCGAGATCAGGACCGCTCGACGCTGAACGTCTCGCCGCACACCACCGCGTGCAAGGGGCCGTCGAATTCGGCTTTGGCCTCGCTGATTACGTCTTCACGCACAGTCCACGGTGGGATGTGCGTCAGCAGCAACTCCCCAACCCCAGCCGCGGCGGCGATCCGTCCGGCGTCGGTGCCGGACAGGTGCAGGTTGGGCGGGCGGTCCGGCGCGTGTGTCCACGACGCCTCGCACAGGAAGACATCGGCGCCGCGGGCCAGGTCGATCACCGCGTCGCAGTAGCCGGTGTCGCCGCTGTAGACGAACGTGGCGCCGGCCGGATCGGTGACGCGCATGCCATAGGACTCGGTCGGGTGACATACCAGCCGGGGCGTGACGCTGAGCGAACCAAACGTGACGGCTTCACCGTCGACCCAGTGATGCACGTCGAAAATGTCGGAGCAGTCATCAATCTCGCCGCCGTACGGCGATGACGCAGCGCCGAGTCGCGACCAGGTATCGCTGGGTCCGTAGAGCAGTGCCTTGCCCTTGGGCGGCGAGGGATGATAGCGGCGCCACACAAACAGGCCGGGCAGATCAAGGCA
>NZ_JBYCLA010000543.1:0-2312 GCF_057473665.1 Mycobacterium sp. TH-M25 | reverse complement strand
GTAGGAAACACGCGCGATCTCGAAGATCTTCGCTTGCCAGTAGTGGATATTCACCACGATCTTCGAGCGCGCGATCCAGGCATCACGGCTCGCACCGTAGACGCCCGACAGCCATTTGACACGAAGACCGCGCTCGCGCAGATCCTGCAGAACCGCGTATCGGCGCTCGTAGGGCGCGCCGTAGAAAAGGACGTCGATGTCCTCGGGGGCCGGGGCGATCCGTGTCAGCTCCGGGACGTATCCGATCGGAACATAGGTGGGCCGGGGCAGCCCCAGCGCAGCGAGGTAGTCGAGGTTGGCTTGACTGTAGTCCCACGTCGGGTAGCGCCGGAAGACGTCGAAAAATGCCGGCAACGTCATCGACGGCAAGTCGTCGCCTAGCTGCTCGAGGTTGTAGAAGATGGGGTTTTTCGGCGGCACCAGGCCATGCCGGATGAGGAGGTTTCCCCCGAGCACGATGGTGCGGCGCCCATCGAGGTCAAGACGGTTGGTCAGCACCGAGTCATGGCCCAGCGCCACAAGACCATGATGCACTGCCTCCGCAACTTCGTAAAATGCTTTGCTGTGCTGAAAATTCGGAGGTGACACAATCGCAACAGCGAAGTGCATAGGTGCTGGGTACGGCGTGAAACTGCTGCTCATTGTTGGAGTCAGCCCGTTGTCGTCTCGGCGGGTGTGTTATTCGCTTCGCTCACAAGGCTCGTGCGGATACTCTTTGACACACCACCTGACACGACCCTAACCTTCCCAACGATCGGAGTCTGCGGACATGCCGTGAAGGCTCACCGAGAGCCTCAACGGTCATCGTGTCAACCTCAGCTCGGGATCCGCGCTCTCCGCGAGAGCGTCTCCAAGAGCGCGTGTAATTCCGCCTGAACGCCCACCACGGCGCGGGCGGTGGCCTACTGCTGCTCCTGTGGTTCCTTCTCGGCTCCCTAGGCCCCACGGGATAGCACGCCTGACCAGCGTGCCGAGACCAC
The DNA here is from genome assembly GCF_057473665.1 of Mycobacterium sp. TH-M25. NCBI lineage: Bacteria > Bacillati > Actinomycetota > Actinomycetes > Mycobacteriales > Mycobacteriaceae > Mycobacterium > Mycobacterium sp. TH-M25. Next base: position 1,332 of record NZ_JBYCLA010000543.1, on the reverse strand, counting down.
AAATACCACATACCAAGCGATTCAGCAACCCGCTTTCGTGCCCAAAATCGAACGGCGAGACAGGCCTTGACTCAGGTTCAATGGCACACCAGACCTTGACACGTGTCAACACCGCGATGTTTCCGGACCGCCAAAATTTCTCGACGATTGCGCTTGCCTGAACGTCCGTCTCAGGCTTAGGATTAAGCGAACCCGATGGACTGCGCGCGATCTGCTGAGAAGGCACACGGGGCGCATCAAACGTAGGAGGGAATACCGTGGCAAGTAGACATCCGAAGAACGAAGGCTCTCAACCGCGTCGAGACGCCGTCGCCGGCTCCACGCGTGCCATGCACCTGGGCACTGCGGTCACGTTCATAACCCTCGGCCTGTCGCCGCTGTTGGCGATGCCGGCGGCAAGGGCCGACGGCGAAGACATCATCATTGATCAAATCATCGATGCCCTCTCCGCCGTGGATCCCACGGCCGGTTCGGACTTGGACAGCTGGCTCGCCAGCCTCGACGCTGCGTTGCAGGGTGCGGCGAGTTTCGGGCCGTCGAGTTTGGGCGCCCTCGACTCCGGGTCGTCCGTGCCTTCGCTCGCCGATCTGGGGGCCGCCTCGCCTGCCGGTGCGTTGGACCTTACGTCGCTGTACGAGACCTTGTTCTACACCCCAGTGTATAACTTTGACCAGGCGTGGATTAACGGTGACACCCTCCTGGGCGGCCTCACGGTGGAGTTCGATAATGCGCTCAATACGCTCTGGGGTGACATCGGCGGCACAGGCATCTTGATCGGCAACGGCGCCGATGGGACAGCGTCAGATCCCACCGGCGGCGCCGGTGGGTGGCTCTTCGGTGACGGCGGTGCAGGCTGGAACAGCGATGTGGCCGGTGAGGATGGCGGTGCTGGCGGCATCGCCCACTTCGGCAATGGCGGTGCGGGCGGTAGCGGCTTCGACGGCAGCGCGGGTGGTGCCGGTGGGGACACCTCCTACGGCGTAGGCGGCGCGGGCGGTGCCGGCGGTGACGCCGCCTCCAGCAGTAGTAGCGCCGCCGCCGGCGGCGCGGGCGGTGCCGGCGGTGACGTGACCGGTCACTTGTTCGGCATCGGCGGTAACGGCGGAAACGGCTGCACCGGCGCTGACGGCGGCGCTGGCGGTGACGGCGGTGTCGGCGGCAACGGTGCGATGCTGTTCGGTGACGGCGGCACTGGCGGTACCGGTGGGACCGGCAGCCCCGACGGTGCCTCGGGTGCCGGCGGCGAAGGCGGTCACTTGGGCCACCACGGCGCCTCCGGCTAACCTATCCGCACCCCATCTACACGGATTCGACCGGCCCGCACGGGCCGGT
>NZ_JBYCLA010000542.1:0-6769 GCF_057473665.1 Mycobacterium sp. TH-M25 | reverse complement strand
GTGGCGGTCGCGGGCGATGGCGGTGACGGCCTGGCGGTGGGCCTCGTCGAGGTGATCCAGGGAGTTGGCCGTGATCAGGTAGCCGGTGGCGCCGGCGAAGGCGCGGCCGGCGACGTCAGCGAAGTCGATTTCATTGCGTAGCGCGGGCAGCTCGGCAGCCAGCTCACGAGCAGCGGTGTAGGTGCGGTGCTCGGCGCGTAGTCGGGTGCGTACCCGGTCGCGCTTGGTCAGCAGGGAACGGAGCGCTGCGGGCTGTTGGGTGCGGTCGGCGGCGGCCGCGGCCGCCATCACGGTCTGGGCGCGCTCGTCGCGGCCCAGGATGGTACGCAGCGCGGCGGCGGCCTCGCGACTGGTGCCACGTTGCGCGGCGTGCACGCCCTGGTGTTCGGCGGCCTGGACGTGTTCAGCCAGATAATCGCCGGCGGTGGTGTTCTCGTAGGTGTACACGTGGTTGGCGTCGCGGCCACGGGTCAGCGCGACATAGGCCAGGTTGCGGCTGGCGGACTCACTGAGGATGGCATGAGCGGTGCCCGCGGTCAGCGCGTCACCGGCGGTGGCTCCTTGGGAGGCATGCACGGTCACCGCGTAGCCGTAGTGGACGTGCTCGGCCAGGTACTCGCCGGCGAACATAGCGCGGGCCCCATCAGTGAGACGGCGAGCATAGACACGGTGGTTGTCGGGGTCGATTTTGTAGACCCGCCAGCGGTGCCCGTTGCGCACCGGCTCCGCCATTCTAGTGCTGTCAGTGGCGTCCACGACGGGCACGGTGGCGTCGTTGCGGCGCGAAATGATGACATCACCCACGCCGATGCGATGCCCACGCGCGCCAGCCACGGTGGGCGCTTGCGGAGCCACGGTTTGGTGGTGCAGGCGGGTGTTGAGAGCGTCGCAGACGTCCCACTTGTCGGTCATCAACAGGGCGTCTTTTCCGGCGTCGAGATCGGCCTGGTAGGCCTTCAGTGCGTCGTGGGCCATGGTCAGGGCGTCACCGGTGTGCAAGCGGTTGTGGGTGCGATACCACTCGACTGCGCGGCGTAGCGGTTTCGGGCCGCCGTTGCGTATCGCGAGCGATGCGGTGCGTTCGTCGGGGTCGCGCATGCGCCACACCTGGGAAAGCTTTTGCGCCCAGGGCAGATCGGCCACGAGTTGGGCGAACATGCCGCCGCGGGCCTTGACCGGAGCCAACTGATAGGCGTCGCCGACGAGCACGATTTTGGCGCCAGCGGTCGTTGCGGCGGTGAGCAATTCGCGTAGATGCGGGGTGCCGACCATGCCGGCCTCGTCGACGACAACCAGGGTTCGAGCATCGAATGTCAGCTCATGGTTTCGCAGGTCTTTGACGGCTTTATCGACGGTGTAGCCGGTGTCGCCGGCACCTTCGCGCACGGCCACATCGACGGCTTTTCCGGTCGGCGCCACCACCACAACGCGGGATATTCCGCCGCGGTGCACGGCCGCGCGCAGCGCTTTGAGCGAGGTCGTTTTCCCGGCGCCGGCGGGCGCAGACAGCGGTTGAATCAACCACGGCGAGGTCGCAATCGCAGTGATCGCGGCGGCTTGATCCACCGATAAACCAGCGGTGTCCAGGGCCTCCGGAGCGAGCGCCGCGCGCTTGTCGCGGGCGCCCATCAGGTCCACCACGGCGGCCTCTTCGGCGATCACCGCGGCGGTGGTGAATCGTTCATGTCCTTCGCGTTCATGGGCCAGCCGGGGGGCGCTGATACGGATGCCGATCCGCTCGGCGATGCCCTCAATCAGATACCGCGGGGGGATCGCGTTGCCGTCGATGTTCGACGCGGCGCCTTCGATCGACGGCGGGAGCCGGGACCCGATTGCTTCCACCAGATCGGCGCGCGTAAACGCCGCTTTGTCGATGCCGACCGCGGCCTGGCGGCCCAGCGCATGAACGTCGAACCGCATGGATTTGCGGCCGAGCCGCGCCGCCAGTTGCGCAGTCTCGTCGATGACAAAACCGCGGCCATCGTGCGCCCACAGGTGCTTTAACTCAGCCCACGACAGGTGCTCAGGCTTGGCCGGGCGGGTCGCTTTTTGGGCGGCGGCCAACTGCGCCGCCGTCGCGCCACCCTGCTCGTCGACGACCAAATTCTGCTCCGCCCAGGCCCGCAATTCGGTCGAGCGCTGCGACCATGACTTAATCGTGGCGCGGTCCACGCCGGCGATCTCAGCCATGCCGGTACGGGGGTCGATCGGCCCCCACTCCAAGCCCACCGACTGGAACAGATGGTGTCGCAACGTGGCCTGATAAATGATGCCGGCAGCCTTGGCTTCATGGTGCAGCGATTTGGAGTCGACCGACACCAACGTGCCATCGCCACGGGCCTGAGTGTTGGGCAATAGAACGTGGGTGTGCAGGTGCGGATCACCGTCGCGCGACGTCTCATGTTGGTAGGCCGCCATCACTAAACCCGGCAGTCGCACGAGGTCTTTTTTGCCGGTGTGCGGGTTGTGCACGCGGGTGTAGCCGGCGTGGTCATAGAGGTATTCCAGCGCCTCGCGCACGGCGTGGTTGTGGGCCTCCACCACCGCTTTCGCTAGTACGTCGTCACCGCTCACAGCGCGCAGCAGCGTCACGCTTTTAGGGGCACCAAACGTCAAATCGAACCCGTGGGTTGAGCGCGCAGAAAATGCCCGGCCCTGCGCCCCGTTGGGGGCGATTCCCTCATCGAGCCAGCGCGCCACCACGTCTAGATCGGCGGGCCCGCCGGCACGATCGGCAGCGCTCAAACCGACTAGCGTGGCTGCCTTTTCGGTATCGCCGGACTCACCCACACACACCCAGACCGGGGCGCGGGTTTCGCCTTCGGAGTAGTACTCGGCCAACCCCCCACCGGCGCGTTGCCGATCGGCCGATGCCGAGATCGCCGCACGCGCAGTGTCGTTGTAGTAGAGCACCGAATGCCGCTTCATCGGCTTCGAAATCGAAAGCAACGCCCCACCCTGTCCACGGTGACCGACCCCGCACGCCGGGGCCGGGTGTGGCGGACCGAAGGTTCGCCACAGCCCATGCTTGCACCCCTTGTGCCAATGTGCCATAGCGGAAGTCGGTGAGCTTGTGTGAATTGCTGTGTGGGGCAGGCGGTGTCGGTGGAGTGGTTATCGATAAAGGAGGAAATGGCGAGAATTGGTGAGAAAACGGTTTGTGGGGCAAGCGTAGTCGGGAGAAGGCGGGGACGAGAGGGAAGGAGGGGGAGCTGAGTGTGCGAGGGGTGGAACGAACAAGGCGGTGTTGATCGTCCGCGCGCGCTGGGGCCTGGCCCAAACGGTCCCAGCACGACGCCTTCGGCCGCTACGGCGAGCGGCGTGGGGCCCGGCCCCGGCGAGTGGGACTGCTGTATTGCCCGTGGGCGGACAGACAGGGGGGCATTGTGTGCCGGTTGGCGCTTAGAAGGGCTGGGGGCCGCTCAGGTGCGGGAAAGACACGTCATAGCGGGGCTGCGTGAGTTCGTGCGGCCAGGTTCCGGTGACGATCCAGGACAGCACGGCAGGCGGAATGGGATCACGCGCGACCAGCAGCCGCAGCAGTGCCTCCTCCATCGTCGAAAGATTACCGAGTCAACACGATCACAACGGGCAAACACGGGGGTGCAGCCCCTTTCGAAATGGCGAGCTGTTGACATGCGCGCGCGGACACGGATGGCGGGTGGCGAGCAAGTGGCGCTGGGCGGCGCGGCGGGTCGCAACCACCACACAAGCGGTCCGAGTGTTCCGGCCTGACTCGGCGTCCGATGGGAAGGCGCTGGGCTGTGATGGCGCATGGTTGGCGTGTGGTGGCGGCGGTGGTGGGTGGGGTGCATTGGTTGGCTAGCGGCGCGGGGTGCGGGCGCGTTCGATGAGCGCGTCGATGCGTGCTTGCTCGGCGGCAGCTTGAGCGGTTCGGCGCTGGGCGCTGTGCTGTCGCGCGGCCGCGAGGGCGGCGAAGGCTTCAGCACGGCCGGGACCAGACTGTGCGGCCTCGGCCGCGGCGCGGCCGGCCAGATGTGCGCGGTGCGACGCCGCACTCTCGGCGCGGCGCAGTTGTTCGGCGGCGACGCGGGCTTGCGCTTCGCGGGCCTCATCGAGGGCAGCCGGTCGATCGCCCAGGTTGTCAGCACCGTGCCAGACCAGGATCGCCCCGAGCAGCCCGATTGGTTTGTGCGGGGTGTCGGGGATCCAGTGACCTACGCCGAGCCAGTCGTTGATGAGCTGGTTGAGGTCGCGCGGGGTCCAGCCGGCGGCGGCCGGCGCAGCCAGCATGGCCGCCCAGGCGGTGGGACTATGCCGGTGACACCACGGCGGGGCCTGCGGGTGGGCGCGCCAGGACTTGGCCAAGGCCAGCCCCCCGGGGTCAGGGCGTGCGCGGCGCGCTGCGCCGCGCTTGCCGGCGCCGGTACGGCGACGGGTGGCGGTAGTAACCACGTCCTGACGGACGTGTTGATCCCTTACGGGACCACTTCGTGGATGGGGTGACAGCACCTTTTGAATCTTGTGGATGACGCGGTTGAGCAGCCGGTGGTCGTGCAGTGCCCACACGGAGGCCCAGCCGCGGCCGCGGTCCCCGACGCGCCAGGAGGCCAGGCGTTCGGTGCGGGTGCGTTGGCGGCCGCGTAGCACCTCGGTGGCCACGTCGAGCAGTCGCAGCACGGTGTTGGCGCGTTGGATGGTGCGCACGTCGTAGCCGGTGTCGGTGGCGAGCCGTTCGTTGCTGGGCCGGCAGTCCCGGCCGGTGGCGTAGTCGGCGTAGTGGGCGCGGGCCTCAGCGATGCGCAGTAGCGCGCGCCGGCTGATTTGGTTGGCACCCATGTGGGGGCGCACGTCGGTGTCGTAGCGCAGGTCGTAGGCCACCGGAACGGTCCACTGGGCCCACCGCTGTGCGCCGGTCCAGCAGGGCACGCCCGCGTAGGGCGCGGGGCCGAGCTCGAGGACGATGGCCGCCGCGATCGTCCGGCAGTTGGCCGCCAATAAGGCTTGCGCGCGTGGGCCTGTGCGGGCCGTTCCGCGCCGCGGCTGTAGACGGGTGCACCCGCGATGCAGCAGTTTTTGGGTTTCTGAAACGTCACGGCGCGCGCCATCTGGAATCAGATTCAGGTATGCGCTACCGTGAGATCTGCTCGCCAAAGCAAATCCCTTCGGGGAAGTCGAAGCCCTCGGCCTGCCAGCCGGGGGTTTCGCCGTTTATTCAGGTGTCCACGTCTGCCTCGGCGTCGCCCAATTGAGTCCTGCAAAGCCGTTTGGGCGCCGAGGCGTAGCTCTCACATCGCCAGTGGCAGAACCTCTTCCTTGTCCTCGTTGAGATGCCTTACGAGGTCGGGTCTTCCGACATGGGCGGCGATGACGTCAGCCAAATAGCTTGATCGATCAATCCCTCTGGCCGCTGCGGCCGCGTCCACAGCTTCACGCACTGCTACGGGGATTCGCATGGTGATTACATGACGGGGGCCGAGATGAACTCTGCCCGGTCTATTTGGTCCAGCCATGGCCCCGATCATGCAGGGCTGAAATCTGAATTCGGTGCTGACACGCCGTGTGTCCGTGATGTTTTCGTGACTGGGATTTAGGCGGCCTTTGAGACCCAGCGGCGAATACTCTCGACCATCGGCCGCCGGCGCCGGCGGTCATCGTCGGCGTCGCTGCGGTCGAGCAGTGGGGCGATTTTCTCGCTTGCGTCTGAGATGAGTTGGGCGGCTTGGGCCATGTGGGCTGCGGCTGCGGTGATCACCAGGTCGATGTTGGCGGGGTCGCCGTGGGTGGTGAGCGGCTGTCCTACGGCCAGGCCGAGCCTGATGAAGGTTTGCGGCATGAGCTGGGTGAGTATTTCGGCGGCGTCAAGGAGGCTGTAGGCCTGGTCGGCGGTGATTGGGTGGTCGGCTAGCTGGGTCGCCGTTGTTGCGTTGTTGAATGCGCGGACGTTGGCGACCGCAACGGTGAGGAACTGATCAGCCGTAGTCACACTTACAGACTAACAGAGTTCCGAAGTTATAGGCCTATCGACTGGCGTAGGTCGGCTTCGGTGTCGCCGGCCAGCTCTGTTTCGCGCTGGAGCAGTAGATCGATCGCAACTCGTATGAGCGTGTTTTCGGTGATCCGCTCGCCTTTGCCGGCCCGGGCCCGGTTGAGGGCGCGGCTAATACTGCTGAGGCGGCTGTACTGGTCGGGGCGTAGGCGGGTCTCTTTGCGTTCAAGTTGGTCGTAGCGCACCCATTGACCCGGCCGCGGGTCGTCATCGTGAGGCATAGCGGCGAGTCACCTTCTGGTCAGGAAGTCTGGTAATCCCAAAGTAACAGACTCATCGCGGGATAACGGGTGACAAAAACCCGCCCCCAGCAGGGACGGGTGGTGTGGCGTCCATTATGCAACGGAGATGGCCTGAATAGGGCGAAGTGAGCCCGACACCCGGCCGGACGACCGTGGCGCTCGGGCTTCGCGCATATCTGGGCAGGTCTCGGTGTGTTGCCCTGCCCCCTGCTGCATGCGGGAAACGTTCGCGATCCGGGCTGCAAGCGCGTGTGATCAGGCGGTGGAGGGGCTTTCTAGGTTGCCGGCGGCGATGGGTGCTGTGAAAAGGCGGTCTGCAGGGTGGCGAGGTTGGTTTGGAAGTCCTGGTAGGCGGCGCGGCGTTCGTCGTCGGTGGCGTAGTCGTCGCCGTATCTGTCCAGCCATGCTGCCCAGTGCTCGGCGGAACCCGGTTGCGGCGGCTTGGCGGCCGGCGGCGTGTTCGCGTTCATGATTTCCACGGTATGACTCACTCCTGACATTTGTGCGCCTTCGCGGC
>NZ_JBYCLA010000541.1:0-5928 GCF_057473665.1 Mycobacterium sp. TH-M25 | reverse complement strand
GGTCTTTTCCTGATGGCGCACTCCGGTGGTTGCGAGCTCGCGATCCGAATGGCCACGGGAGGTTCTGCCGAGCAGCCCACCGACCTGATCGGCATGGAACTCGCCGGCACCGGCCGGCGCTACCACCCGGACGCACGCGAGATTCTCAACACCGCCGGCCGGGAACACCGCCTGGCGGGATTGCGCGAACTGCTATGGCATCCAACCGAACTCTATCCGCCCGAGGTACTCAAGGGCGCAACTATTTATCAGGGTGCGCCGCCTTACGAAACCCAGATGGTGTCCAACTGGACAGGTCAGGACTTTCCGGCCCTGGCCCCGGGGGTGCGGATTCCGGTGCAATTCAGCGTCGCCGAGCACGAGAAGATTTGGCAGTGCGATGCAGCGGCACAGACCGAGATTGCCTCGATGTTCACCAACGCACCAAGGTTTCAGATCAACGAGCAATCCGGGGCTGGGCACAACATCAGCGTCGGCCACACCGCCGCGACCTATCACGCGGCGGTTTTCGCGTTCGCCGACAGCTGCGTGGAGACCCGGTGATCGACGTCGGATTCATCGGCCTCGGCAGCCAAGGCGCACCGATGGCAGGGCGCATCATCGACGCCGGCTTCCCGACGACGCTGTGGGCCCGCCGACCTGCCACGCTCGAGCCGTTCGCCCACACTGCCGCCACGGTCGCCCGGTCACCGGCCGAACTCGCCGCCGCCAGCGACCTGGTCTGCCTGTGCGTGGTCGGGGATGCCGACGTGGTGGAGGTCGCCACCGGCCGGCACGGGGTGCTGGCCGGACTCAAACCGGGTGGCGTGCTCGCGATCCACAGCACAGTGCATCCCGAGACCTGCCGCGAGCTGGCGGAAGCGGCTGCTGTGCAGGGTAGTTCGGTGATCGACGCGCCGGTCAGCGGTGGCGCACCGGCCGTCGCCGAGCGCCGGCTGCTCGTGATGGTCGGCGGTCCTGACGACGTCGTCGAACGGTGCCGTCCGGTTTTCGCGAGCTACGCCGATCCGATCGTTCATCTGGGAGCACTGGGCTCCGGGCAGACCGCCAAGCTGCTGAACAACCTGCTGTTCACCGCCAACCTGGGCACCGCGGCCACCACCCTGGCGCTCGGTGACGCGCTGGGCGTCTTACCCGAGCGCCTTTCCGAGGTCATCTCCCACGGCAGCGGAAATAGTCACGCGCTCAGCGTGCTTGGTGGTGATGTTGCCGGTTTGACGCGGCTTGCCGAGATGGCCGGCACGCTGTTGCAGAAAGACGTCCGCCTGCTCGCCGCGGTGGTCGACGCAGCGGCTGCGTCCGGCGGGGCCGTCCTCGACGCTGCCGATGCCACGCTGTCGCTCATGGCACATCCGCGGTGAGAATCGGATTCGTGGGAGCGGGACGGATGGGCCGGCCGATGGTGAGCCGCCTCGTCGAAGCCGGCCATCACGTCCGGGTGTTGGGCCGCTCTGCGGAGCAGCGGTCGGCCATCACCGAGTCGGGCGCCGAAGCCGTCGACGAGGTTGCGTTGGTATGCGCGGATGCGCAGGCGGTGGTGCTCTGCGTGCTCACCGACGAGCAGGTCCGCCACGTCTGTCTGGCCGACGGCTTGGTCGCGGCGATGCCGCCCGACTCCACGCTGGTGCTGCACACCACCGGAAGCCCACACACCGCGGCGGCCATCGCCGAGCGTGGTGTCGAGGTGGTCGATGCACCGGTGAGCGGTGGCCCGAACCATGCGGCTGCTGGCGCACTGACACTGTTCGTCGGGGGTGCCGACGAAGCGGTCGTCAGGGTCCGGCCGGTGTTGAGCTGCTATGGCGACCCGATCCTGCACGTTGGACCGCTCGGGGCGGGCCAGAAGGTGAAGCTGGTCAACAACGCGTTGTTCGCGGCGCAGATCGGGCTGCTGTCTGCTGGCGTCGAGTTGGCGTCACAGCTCGGCGTTGCGGAACCCACATTGCTCACCGCCCTGGCGCACGGCAGTGCTGCGAGCCGGGTCCTGGAGATCGTCGCCGCGCGAGGATCGCTGGCGTCATTCATCGAAGCCGCAGGCGAATTTATCGGCAAAGACGTCGCGGTGGTCAGAGAACTCGCCGCTGAGCTGGGCCGCGACCTCGGTGCGCTGGACGAGGCCATCGAAACCGTCATTCCCGGGCAGCGTTAGGGCCTTTTCGACACGCGACGAAGCATCTACCGTTAGCGTTACAGTCGAGCATTCCGTCGTAACGGTGTAGCCGCTCCCCGGGCGGCGAGGAGGGTGTCATGACCAAGCCGAAGGTCGTCTTCGATCCGTTCTCCGAGGAGTTCTTCGCGAACCCCTTCGACATCTACCGACGGATGCGGCAGGACGCCCCGCTCTACTACGACGAGCAGGAGGATTTCTACGCGATCACCCGTCACGAGGATGTGGCCGCGGCGTTGAAAGACCACGAAACCTACTCCTCGAGCCGGGGCTGCGACCTGGCGATGGTGCGCAACGGCATCCCCGCCGATATGCGGTCCATCATCTTCATGGATCCGCCGGAGCACCGCCACATGCGCAGCCTGCTCAACAAGGCCTTCACGCCGCGGGCCATCCAGTCACAGCGCGACGACGTGACTGAGGTGACCGACAAGTATCTGTCCGCCGTGGATCCCGACAATTTCGATGTCGTACAAGACTTTTCCGGCCCCTTCCCGGTCGAAGTCATCACCAGAATGGCCGGGGTGCCTGCCGAATACCGTCAGCAGGTGCGGCACTGGATCGACATCAGTCTGAGCCGCGAACCAGGCCAGATCGAAGTCAGCGAAGCCGGCATGCAAGCCAACATCGACACTGCGATGTACTACTACGGGCTGGTCGGGGAACGCCGCGAGAACCCCCAGGACGACATGATCAGCCGGCTAATTGCGGCCGAGATCCCCGGCGAGGACGGCACATTGCGCCGACTCGACGACATCGAAATCTGCAGCTTCGCCACGTTGCTCGGCGGGGCCGGCGCGGAGACGGTTACCAAGTTGATCGGAAGTGCGACAGTGCTTTTCGCACGCAATCCCGCCGAATGGCAGAAGCTGCTGGCAGACCGCAGCAAGGTGCCCGCCGCCGTCGAAGAGCTGCTCCGCTACGAAGGCCCGGTGCAGTACAACGTCCGGTACACCCTGAAGGAGGCGCACACCAGCGGCGGCACGATTCCGGCCGGGAAGCCGGTATTCGTGATGAACGCCGCGGCCAACCGCGATCCGGACGCATTCACCGACGCCGACACCTTCGACATCGACCGCGATCAGACCGAGGCGCAGCACCTCGGTCTGGGGTACGGCATTCACAGTTGCCTGGGCGCCGCGCTGGCGCGGATGGAAAGCCGGATCGCACTCGAGAAGCTGCTCGACTTCATGCCTAGTTACGAAGTGCAGTGGGATAGGTGTAAACGCGTCACCATGCAGAACGTCGCGGGCTGGCTGAACGTACCGGTGAAGGTATTGCGATGAGAGTAGAAGTCGACTGGGGACTGTGCGAGAGCAACGGGGTCTGCATGGCCGTCGTCCCCGAGGTGTTTCGGCTCGAGGACAACGACACGTTGACGATATTGCAGGACGAAGTCACCCCCGAGAACGAAGAACGGATGCTCGACGCGGTGCGCCAGTGTCCGCGGCAGGCCATCTCGATCAGCGAGTAGCACCTGAACGGAGGCGTCTCTCGGTGTCGGACCGCTCTGTCATAATCGCATGTATGTTCGATTCGACGATGCAGCTGCTTCGCGCGGCGGCGCGGGCCGAGAACCGTGCCGCGGGCCACCGGTTGGCGATAGTCGGCGAGCTGGACCTGCTGTGGCTGAGGCATTTTGGCGAGCGCGAGACCTGGGGCACCGACACCCACGACGCGATTACCGACGAGATCGCCGCCGCGCTGAGCATTACGCGCGGGATGGCGGACAGTTATCTGGACTACGCGCGGGCGATGCGGTCGCGGCTGCCGCGGGTGGGCGCGCTGCTGGTGGCCGGCGATATCGATTACCGGACGTTTCAGACGATTGTCTACCGCACCGATCTGATCGCCGACCCCGACGTGCTGGCCGCCGTCGATGCGACGTTGGCGGTCAAGGTCACGCGGTGGCCTGGAATCACGCAGGGCCGGCTGGGTAATTACGTCGACCGAATCGTGTCCCGCGCTGACCTGGATGCAGTGCGGCGGCGTCGCGAGCGCCGCGGCGACCGGGAAGTGTCGATCTGGGGCGACGCGGACGGATTGACCGAGATCTTCGGTCGACTGCACACCACCGATGCCCACGCCGTTGACGCCCGACTAGACGCCTTGGCCGCGACGGTGTGTGCCGAGGATCCGCGAACCCGCAATCAGCGCCGCGCAGATGCCATGGGCGCGTTGGCAATCGGAGCTGACCGGCTTGCCTGCCGTTGCGCACGGTCTGACTGCCCGGCCGCGTCCACACCCCCACCGAGCCCAGTGCTGATTCACGTGATCGCGGACCAGACCGGAATCGACGGAGCCGCGCCAGGATCGATGATCGGCAGCGACGCGCTCATCCCCGCCGAGCTGCTCGCCGAGCTCGCGAAATCGGCCAAGCTGCGAACGCTGATCCACCCCGCTGACGCGCCGGCCGAGGCGGGCTATCGGCCGTCGCAGGCGTTGGCCGACTTCGTCCGTTGCCGCGACCTGACCTGCCGCTTCCCTGGCTGCGACCGACCCGCAACCCGCTGCGACCTCGACCACACTATCCCCCACGCCGACGGCGGGCCCACGCACGCGTCCAAGCTGAAATGTCGCTAAACTACCCTCATGGCGAAAGCGAAAACGCCCGGTCAACGCGCCGCGGTGCGGTCGGCGGCGATCTACGCCCGCATCTCGGCCGATGTGGAGGGCACCGGGCTGGGGGTGGCGCGGCAGTTGGAGGATTGCCGCAAGCTGGCCGCTGACCGGGGCTGGCCGGTGGGTGATGAGTATGTCGACAACGATGTGTCGGCGTTCTCGGGTAAACCACGACGGCAGTATGTGCGGATGCTGGCCGATCTGAAGTCGGGTGCTAGGGATGCGGTGATCGTCTATAACTTGGACCGGTTGCATCGCCGCCCGGTGGAGTTGGAAGAGTTTGTCGCTTTGTGTGAGTCGGTGGGTGTGCGCGATGTCGCTACCGTGACTGCCGATATCGATCTCGGAAATGATGATGGGTTGTTTATGGCCCGGATTTTCGCTGCGTTCGCCGCGAAGGAGTCCGGGCGTAAGTCCGCGCGTATTCGGCGCAAGATGTTGCAGAACGCCGAACAGGGATTGCCGCATGGTTCGGTGCGCCCGTTCGGCTATGAGCCTGACAAGATCACCGTGCGTGAGTCGGAGGCTGCGGTGGTGCGGGAGGTGGTGGATCGTTACCTGGCGGGGGCCTCGATCCGGTCATTGACGGTGTGGCTCAATGACTCCGGTACCGCGCCGGCGGCATCGAAGTCGTGGCGGACCTCGGCGGTGCGCCAAATCCTGTGCTCGGGCCGCATCGCCGGGCTGCGCGAGCATCACGGCCAGGTCATCGGTGAGGCAGCGTGGCAGGCGATCATCACCCCGGCGCAGCGGGATCAGGTGTTGGCCCGCATGACTGCCCGCGCGCTCACCAAAACCCGCGCCCCGCGCACCTATCTCCTGTCGGGGTTGCTGCGTTGCGGGCGCTGCGGCAACAGGTTGTATTCCCAAGCCCGCCATGTTAATCCCGACAATCGGGTGCGCCGCTATGTGTGTCTGAGCGGCCCGGATCAAGGCGGGTGCGGGCGACTGACTGTGGTGGCCCAACCCGTCGAGGAGCTGTTACTAAAACGGTCATTAGTTAGTCGACTTTGTGGTTGAATTATGTTGTGCGAGAGGATGAGGGCCGCAGGCTCGATCACGGAACGCTTGAAGCGATGAGAATGCGTGCGGTGCAGGCGGTTCTCGACGGCCAACATCCAGAATCAGTGGCCTTGGCG
>NZ_JBYCLA010000540.1:0-5907 GCF_057473665.1 Mycobacterium sp. TH-M25 | reverse complement strand
TGGGATACAGCAAGACCGGTACCCGATCGCTGCTCGTGCACCGCTGGCGGCTGATCGGTAAGTGTCTGCGGCCACTGCCGAACAAGTGGAAGGGTCTGACCGACCCCGAGGTGCGGGTGCGCAGTCGCTACATAGACCTAGCCGTCAATTCCGAGTCGCGCGAGCTGATCACAGCCCGCAGCAACGTGCTTCGTGCGATCCGGGACACGCTGAACGACAAGGGATTCGTGGAGGTCGAAACCCCGATCCTGCAACAGATTCACGGCGGTGCGACCGCCCGCCCGTTCGTCACCCACATCAACAGCTACGACCTCGACCTGTACCTGCGGATCGCACCCGAGCTGTACCTCAAGCGGTTGTGCGTCGGCGGGATGGAACGCGTCTTCGAGCTAGGCCGGGCTTTCCGCAACGAGGGGGTCGACTTCAGCCACAACCCGGAGTTCACCCTGCTGGAGGCGTATCAGGCGCACGCGGACTATAAAGACTGGATCGACGGCTGCCGGGAGTTGATTCAGAACGCCGCGCAGGCCGCCAACGGTGCCCCGGTGGTGCTGCGGCCCGATGCGGGCGGCGCGCTGGTCGAGGTGGACATCTCCGGTGCATGGCCGGTGAAAACCGTCCACGACGCGGTCTCCGAGGCACTCGGTGAGCACATCGACGCGAATACCGACCTGTCCGCCCTGCACCGGTTGTCCGATGCGGCGAAGGTCCCGTACCTGGCGCGCTGGGATGCCGGCGCGGTGGTGCTCGAACTCTACGAGCACCTCGTCGAACACCGCACCGAGCGGCCGACGTTCTATATCGACTTCCCCTCGTCGGTGTCGCCACTGACCCGGCCGCACCGCAGCCGGCCCGGGCTGGCCGAGCGATGGGATCTGGTCGCGTGGGGCGTCGAACTGGGCACCGCCTACAGCGAACTCACCGATCCTGTCGAGCAGCGACGCCGGCTGGAAGACCAGTCGTTCCTGGCAGTGGGCGGCGATCCCGAAGCCATGGAGCTCGACGAAGATTTCCTGCAGGCCATGGAATATGCGATGCCGCCTACCGGTGGCCTCGGGATGGGCGTCGACCGGGTCGTCATGCTCGTCACCGGCCGCAGCATCCGCGAGACGCTGCCCTTCCCGCTGGCCAAGCCGCGCTGACCAAGTCGTCGATACGCGGACCATCGGGGTCGCAAAACTCATGCTCACAGCATGTAAAAGAGACGACAATGGACTACGTGACAGGTTCACCGGCGAACGTCGAACCACACGTCGTTGATGCACGGATTGGTGTGTACCTGCCGCCGGCCTGGTTTTCCACTGACCCACCGCCGCCGCTGCCGACCGTGATGATGATCGGCGGCGAGTTCAACACTCCCGCCGACTGGCTGCGTGCCGGCAACGCTGCAACGACGATCGAGGAACTGGCCGACACGCAACATGGCCGCTATGACGGTATTCGGGCTGGTTTGCCGTGCCGTCACAAACTCCGACCAAGCGCCACCCCGGCATCTCGGTCGCCGGCGACACCACCCTCGGCCGAGAATACGGCCCCACAGCGGCTGGCCAGACCGCGGCGGCGGGGTCGCTGTGCGACCTGGGCCGCGCCGACGGCATCGACTGCACGATCGTCGCACAGTCGGGAAACCACGACTGGCCCTTCGCCGCGGCGCTGCCCTGGTTGGCCGGTCGACTCGATACCCCGGGCATTGCGCGCATTCCACTGCCGTCGACCTGGCCGGCCTCGTCGGGTCGATCGGTCGATAATCGGGAACGCCACGGGTAGCGTGGCATCGTGCCCGACGAGCCGGAAACCTCCGCCGCTGCGCCTGACGCCGATACCAACTACACGAGTTCGGGAATTCCGACGTTCGACTCGGTCCGCGACAAGATCGAGTCCCGATACCAAACATCAATCGGGTCAGCCGAATTGGATGCTCAGTCCCCCGAAGGTCGTGACGTGGACGAGCAATTCGAGGCCCGGCAGCGCGCCGCCGCCGCTCGGCTGGCCCAGATCCGCGAATCGATGCGCAACGACAACCATTGAGGTCGACGGCCGTGGTTCAGCCAGTGTGCAACTTGTACGGCTGCTTTCCCGCCACGAGCGGCAATGACCCGCACACTCGGCGCGGGGTTACGCACTGACTTTGCGGCGCTTAGCTGTGCGCTTGGTCGTTGTCGCCGCGGGCTTGCCGGTATCGGCGAGTACCTCGGCGAGGAACTTGCCGGTGTAGCTCTCCGGCACCGCCACGACATCTTCCGGGGTGCCCTCGGCGACGATGGTGCCGCCGCCGGCACCGCCCTCAGGACCCATGTCGATAACCCAATCCGAGGTCTTGATCACGTCCAGGTTGTGCTCGATGACGATGACGGTATTGCCTTTGTCGACAAGCCCGTTGATGACGCCGAGCAGCTTGCGGATGTCCTCGAAATGCAGACCGGTGGTGGGCTCGTCGAGAATGTAGACGGTGCGACCGGTGGAGCGCTTCTGCAACTCCGAGGCCAGCTTGACCCGCTGCGCTTCACCGCCGGACAGCGTCGGCGCGGGCTGGCCCAGTCGCACGTAGCCCAGCCCGACGTCGACCAGCGTGCGCAGATAGCGGTGGATACCGGTGATCGGCTGGAAAAATTCCGCGGCTTCTTCGATCGACATGTCGAGCACCTCGGAGATCGTCTTGCCCTTGTAGTGCACCTCGAGGGTCTCGCGGTTATACCGGGCGCCGTTGCACACCTCGCAGGGCACATACACGTCCGGCAGAAAGTTCATCTCGATCTTGATGGTGCCGTCTCCGGTACACGCCTCGCAGCGACCGCCCTTGACGTTGAACGAGAACCGGCCCGGCTGATAGCCACGCACCTTGGCCTCGGTGGTCGCCGCGAACAGCGTGCGGATCTTGTCGAAGACCCCGGTGTAGGTGGCCGGGTTGGATCGCGGGGTACGACCGATCGGTGACTGGTCGACCCGCACCAGCTTGTCGACATTGTCCAGCCCGGTGACGCGGGTGTGCCGGCCCGGGACATGGCGGGCTCCGTTGAGCCGGTTGGCCAGCACCGAGGCCAGGATGTCGTTGACCAACGTCGACTTGCCCGAACCCGAGACTCCTGTCACCGACGTCAGCACGCCGAGCGGGAACGCCACGTCGATGCCACGCAGGTTGTGCTCGTTGGCGCCGACGACCGTAAGCTGACGCTTCTTGTCCACCGGGCGCCGAATCGTCGGGGCCGCGATGCTTTGCTTGCCGGACAGGTAGGCGCCGGTGATCGACTCCTTGTTGGTCAGCAGGTCGGCGTAGGTGCCGCTATGCACGATGTGGCCGCCGTGTTCACCCGCGCCCGGACCGATGTCGACCACCCAGTCGGCGTGCGCGATGGTGTCCTCGTCGTGCTCGACGACGATCAGGGTGTTGCCCAGATTCCTTAGGCGAGTGAGGGTTTCGATGAGCCGGCGATTGTCCCGCTGGTGCAGACCGATCGACGGCTCGTCGAGCACGTAGAGCACCCCGACCAGGCCGGAGCCGATCTGGGTGGCCAGCCGGATGCGCTGCGCCTCGCCACCGGATAGCGTGCCCGCCGCCCGGGACAGCGAGAGGTACTCCAGTCCGACGTCGAGCAGAAAGCCCAGCCGCGACTGGATCTCCTTGAGCACCTGGCCCGCGATCGCTTGCTCGCGGGTGCCCAGCGTGAGCCCGTTGAGAAACTCGGCGCAGTCGGAGATGGAGAGCTCGCAGACCTGTGCGATCGACTTCGCGCCCTGCTCCCCCGCGGCCAGGGTTACCGCCAGGATCTCCGGCTTGAGCCGCGTGCCGTCGCACACCGGGCACGGAACGTCACGCATGAAGCCCTCGTAGCGTTCCTTCATCAGCTCGGATTCGGTCTGATCCAGCTTGCGCTCCAGGAACGCCAGCACACCCTCGAAGTCGGCGTAATAAGACCGGGTGCGGCCGTAGCGGTTGCGGTATTTGACGTGGACCTGCTCGTCGCAGCCCTCCAGAATGGCCTTGCGCGCTTTGACCGGAAGCTTGCGCCACGGAGTGTCGACATCGAAGCCCATGGATTCACCCAGGCTCGCCATCATTCTCGTGAAGTACTCCGCGGTGTGGCCCATCGACCAGGGCGCCACCGCACCCTCGGCCAGGGTGCGATCCGGGTCGGGCACCACCAGATCGGGGTCGACTTCTTTGCGGATGCCCAGACCGACGCACTCCGGGCAGGCGCCGTAGGGCGAGTTGAACGAGAACGAGCGCGGCTCCAGGTCGTCGACGGCCAGCGCGTGCCCGTTGGGGCAGGCCAGTTTCTCGGAGAACCGCTGCTCGCGGGGATGACCGGGCTCCTGGGCTTCCCGATCTGGGAACTCCAGCACCACGATGCCGTCGGCGAGGTTCAGCGCGGTCTCGACCGAATCGGTGAGCCGCTGCTTCGCGCTGGCCTTGACGGTCAGGCGGTCCACCACCACCTCGATGTCGTGCTTTTCCTGCTTCTTCAGCTTCGGCGGATCGGTCAGCGGATGCACCACGCCGTCGACCCGGACGCGGCTATAGCCCTGCGCGTTGAGTTTTTCGAAGAGGTCGGCGAATTCGCCTTTGCGGGTCCGCACCACCGGCGCGAGCACCTGGAAGCGGGTTCCTTCAGGCATGACCAGCACCTGATCGACGATCTGCTGCGGAGTCTGGCGGGCGATCCGTTCGCCGCAGACCGGGCAGTGCGGTGTGCCCGCGCGGGCGTACAGCAGACGCAGGTAGTCGTAGACCTCGGTGATGGTGCCGACCGTGGACCGGGGGTTGCGGTTGGTCGACTTCTGGTCGATGGACACCGCCGGGGACAAGCCCTCGATGAAGTCGACGTCGGGCTTGTCCATCTGCCCGAGGAACTGGCGGGCGTACGCCGAGAGCGACTCGACGTAGCGTCGTTGCCCTTCGGCGAAGATCGTGTCGAACGCCAGCGATGACTTCCCCGAGCCCGACAGCCCGGTGAACACGATCAATGCATCGCGCGGCAAATCAAGATCGACACCGCGCAGGTTGTGCTCGCGCGCACCCTTGACGATCAGGCGATCAGCCACCCGGCCCCTTTCTGAGCGCTCACTGGACACGTCGTTTCTCATGCTATGTGCCCACACCGACAAGCGATCGGCGGCCGGCGACGTCAGACGCCAACCGAGGGAACGAATCGTGAGCCCGGTGTGCAAGGGTGGCCGTCGTGACCGAACCAGTCGATCCGATGCAAGCCCTGGCGACAATCCTGGCCGAACACGGCCCGTTACCCGAGGAGGACATCGCACGTCGGCTGCAGGAAGCCGGCGTGACCGATTCCGATGCCGTCCTGGACGCCCTTCACCTGGAAATTGATTGTCGGGCCGCGCAATTAGACGACGACCGGTGGATGTGGCTGCCCGCGCTGCTGGCCGGGCGGGTGTTCAGCCATCGGCTCGGCGCGAACGAGGCAGTCCACGACCTACTCGGGGTGACCCCGGACCTGGACCCGATCACCACGCTCTGCGAGCACGAGCAGTACGGCCGCCTCGCCGACGGTTCGGCGGTCCAGATCGCGTTGGCCGAGTTCGACGACGAGCTGCTCGAACAGCGGGGTATCCCCGACGGGGCGGTCGATCCGGGCGGGGCGCTGCTGTTGGAGCCGGGCACACTGGCGGCGTTGGGGGCCGCCGCGGGCGATCTGGTCGGGCTGCGGCTGACCACAGCCGGCCTCGCCTTGGAGCGGGTCGGCACGCCCCCCTCCGGCGCGGACGCGGGTGTGGGCGCGCTGTTGGCGGACACGCTCGACGCCGACGAGCCGAGGTTCTTTCCCGAGGCGGTCTGGACCGCGTGCGTCGACGATCCGGCGTTGTTCGCGCAGCCGCTGGCGCCGCTACGCGAGATCGCCGACCACCACGGTCTGGCGCATCGAGGCGATTGGCTGGCGTCCGCCGGCT
>NZ_JBYCLA010000539.1:0-2089 GCF_057473665.1 Mycobacterium sp. TH-M25 | reverse complement strand
GAGTCGATCGAGGACATGCTCGACAGGGGTGTCATCGATGGGATAGACCGCAAGACAGCGTTGAACAACTACATCAAGGCCGCTGGCAAAGGTGTGCTGAAAGTAATGTCCAAGATGGGCATTTCGACACTGGCCTCCTACACTGGTGCGCAACTGTTCCAGGCGGTCGGCATCTGTCAGGACGTGCTGGACGAATACTTCAGCGGGCTGAGCTGCCCAACCGGTGGAATCACCCTCGAGGACATCGCTGCTGACGTCGCAGTCCGCCACCGGCTGGCCTACCTGGACCGGCCGGACGAACGCGCGCATCGCGAACTCGAAGTCGGCGGGGAATACCAGTGGCGCCGGGAAGGCGAATACCACCTGTTCAACCCGGAGACTGTCTTTAAGCTGCAGCACGCCACGCGCAGCGGGCAGTACAAGATCTTTAAGGAGTACACCCGCCTCGTTGATGACCAGAGCGAGCGGATGGCTTCGCTGCGTGGACTACTCAAATTCCGCGCGGGTGTGCGCCCCCCGATTCCGCTGGATGAAGTCGAGCCCGCCAGTGAAATCGTTAAACGCTTCTCGACGGGGGCGATGAGCTACGGCTCGATTTCCGCTGAGGCGCACGAGACCCTTGCCATTGCAATGAACCGCCTGGGCGGCCGATCAAACAGCGGTGAAGGCGGCGAGGACGGCAACCGATTTGAGCCCGATCCCAACGGGGATTGGCGACGTAGCGCTATCAAACAGGTCGCCTCTGCGCGGTTCGGGGTGACCTCGCACTACTTGACGAACTGCACCGACATCCAGATCAAGATGGCGCAAGGCGCGAAACCCGGTGAAGGGGGCCAACTTCCGGGGCATAAGGTGTACCCGTGGGTTGCTAAGGTCCGGCACTCCACCCCCGGTGTCGGCCTGATCTCACCCCCACCGCACCACGACATTTACTCCATCGAAGATCTGGCGCAGCTGATCCACGATCTGAAAAACGCGAACCCGTCGGCGAGGGTGCACGTCAAGCTCGTCTCCGAGAACGGGGTGGGCACGGTGGCTGCGGGGGTATCCAAGGCGCACGCTGACGTGGTCCTGATCTCGGGGCACGACGGCGGTACCGGAGCGACCCCGCTGACATCGATGAAACACGCGGGTGCGCCATGGGAGCTAGGACTGGCTGAGACCCAACAGACATTGCTGCTCAACGGATTACGCGACCGAATCGTGGTCCAGGTAGACGGTCAACTCAAGACAGGTCGCGACGTGATGATCGCGGCGCTGCTCGGCGCCGAGGAATTCGGCTTCGCCACGGCCCCACTGGTGGTCGCTGGCTGCATCATGATGCGGGTATGCCACCTAGACACCTGCCCGGTTGGCGTGGCCACTCAGAATCCGGTGTTGCGCGAGCGGTTTACCGGCAAGCCGGAGTTCGTCGAGAACTTCTTCATGTTCATCGCCGAAGAAGTCCGGGAATACATGGCGCAGCTAGGCTTCCGCACGTTCAATGAGGCAGTCGGCCAGGTGGGCGCGCTGGATGCGACGCTGGCGCGGGCGCATTGGAAGGCGCACAGGCTCGATCTGACACCGGTGTTGCACGAGCCGGAGTCGGCGTTCATGAACCAGGACCTGTACTGCAGCTCGCGCCAGGACCATGGTCTGGACAAGGCGCTCGATCAGCAGTTGATCGTGATGAGCAGGGAAGCGCTGGATTCCGGCAAGCCGGTTAGGTTCTCCACGACCATCGGCAACGTCAACCGCACGGTAGGCACCATGCTCGGCCATGAGCTAACGAAAGCTTATGGTGACCAAGGCCTTCCGGACGGAACCATCGACATCACATTCGAGGGATCCGCGGGCAACAGCTTTGGCGCCTTCGTGCCCAAAGGGATTACGTTGCGTGTCTATGGCGATGCCAACGACTATGTCGGCAAGGGCCTATCCGGTGGCCGAATTGTGGTGCGACCGTCTGACAATGCGCCGTCGGACTACGTTGCCGAGGACAACATCATCGGCGGCAACGTGATTCTGTTCGGTGCCACCAGTGGGGAAGTTTACTTGCGCGGGGTGGTCGGCGAGCGGTTCGCGGTTCGCAACTCCGGGGCCCATGCGG
>NZ_JBYCLA010000538.1:0-7291 GCF_057473665.1 Mycobacterium sp. TH-M25 | reverse complement strand
GACCGTCGCGACTCGCGTGACAACCGGGGCCGCCGCGATGGTGGCGGCCGCGGCGGTCGGGACCGTGACGGTGACAAGAGCAATTACCTGGAGCGGGTCGCCACGATCAACCGTGTTTCCAAGGTGGTCAAGGGCGGTCGGCGCTTCAGCTTCACCGCGCTGGTGATCGTCGGCGACGGCAACGGCATGGTCGGTGTCGGCTACGGCAAGGCCAAGGAAGTTCCGGCTGCGATCGCCAAGGGCGTCGAGGAGGCCCGCAAGGGATTCTTCCGTGTTCCGATGATCGGTGGAACCATCGTGCACCCGGTACAAGGCGAAGCCGCCGCCGGCGTTGTGCTGCTTCGTCCGGCCAGCCCCGGTACCGGTGTGATCGCCGGTGGTGCGGTGCGTGCGGTGCTGGAATGTGCTGGGGTGCGCGACATTCTGTCCAAATCGTTGGGCAGTGACAACGCGATCAACGTCGTGCACGCGACGGTCGCCGCGCTCAAGATGTTGCAGCGTCCCGAAGAAGTCGCGGCGCGACGTGGGTTGCCGCTGGAGGACGTGGCGCCGTCCGGCATGCTGCGAGCCCGCCGCGAAAGCGAAGCGCTGGCTGCCGCCGCCGCTCGTGGAGGAAGCGCGCAATCATGACGCAACTCAAAATCACCCAGGTGCGCGGCGTCGTCGGCGCTCGCTGGAAGCAGCGGGAAAGCCTTCGCACACTGGGACTTCGGAAGATCCGCCAGTCCGTGGTGCGCGAGGACAACGCGCAGACCCGCGGGCTGATCAAGGCTGTCCAGCACCTCATTGAGGTCGAGCCGGCCGATGGAGGCAGCAAGTGACCATCAAACTGCACGACCTGCGCCCCGCGCCTGGATCGAAGACCAAGCGCACCCGGGTGGGCCGCGGTGAAGGCTCCAAGGGTAAGACCGCCGGTCGAGGAACCAAGGGAACCAAGGCCCGTAAGAACGTGCCGGCCACCTTCGAGGGTGGGCAGATGCCGATTCACATGCGGCTGCCCAAGCTCAAAGGTTTCCGTAACCGGTTCCGCACCGAGTACGAAGTGGTCAACGTCGGTGACATCAACCGGCTGTTCCCCGAGGGCGGTTCGGTCGGCGTGGACGATCTGGTGGCCAAGGGGGCGGTTCGCAAGAAGACCCTCGTGAAGGTTCTCGGCGACGGGAAGCTGGCCGTCAAGGTCGACGTCACCGCGCACAAGTTCAGCGGCAGCGCGCGGGAAAAGATCACCGCGGCAGGCGGTTCGGCGACCGAGCTCTAAAGCGGGCTTGCTACTTCTGTGGCCGTGCCGCGAGCACATCACGGAACAGGGCCTGCCGCAGTGCGAGTTCTCGCGGGTCGCTGCACAGGTGAAAACCCAAGCGATTCATCACATACGCGAAGCCGACTCCGGTATCGGGGTCGGCGAAGCCAAACGATCCGCCGAAACCCGGTGTGCCGAACGCCTTGTCCGACGAGCCGAACTCGCACAGCGGCACCGGCTTGGAAAGCCCCAGCGAATACACGACGTCGACGCGCAGTACCCGGTCCCGTGCTGAGTGGCCTGGCGCGGCCGGCCGGGCCATGAGCTCGTCTCGGACGTCGGTTGCCAAACCGAGAGCGGCGTCGTTGACCGCGGCGCTGCCGTAAAGCTTGGCAACGGCATTGGCGGTGCCGATTCCATTGGCCGACGGAACTTCGATGGCACGTACGTCGTCACGGTTGTAGTCGCCGTTCCACGGCGCGACGTTGCGCGGCAGGGAGCCGGCGCGGGCCAGCAGTCCGAGCGGGTTGAATGACGCGGCCACCAGCGCGGGCGGCATGACATTGAGATGTAGCAACGCCTCCGCGCGTGACCAGTGGTGTAAGTGCGCCACCCGGCCACGGTCCACCGAGTCCGGAAGTCCGATAAAGAGATCCAGGACGAGTGGCCGGGCGACTTCGTCGGCGAAGAAGCGGCCCAGCGTACGGCCGGCCGGGTCGGTGCGACGGATGAGCTCGGATTCGTACCAGCCCAGGGTGATCGCGTGATACCCATGCCGGGTTCCCGGCGGCCACGCCGGCTTCTGCGCCGCGAGCATCGCCGAGAGCCGTTGCGGGTCGGCGACGTCCTGCACGGTAGGCATCGGCTTGAGCGCACACAATCCGGCCTGGTGCGCGAGCAGTTGTCTGATGGTGACCCCGGCCTTGCCGGCCTGAGCAAACTCGGGCCAGTGGTCGACCACGTGGTCGTCGTAGCCGAACAGTCCGCGCGAGACCGCCACCGCCATTGCAAGGGCAGCAACACCTTTGGTGGTGGAGAACATATTGACCATGGTGTCGCGCTGCCATGGCTCCCTGGTGAATCCGTTACGGTAGCCGCCCCACAAATCGACCACTTTGACGCCTTCGCGGTACACCGCGACGCCCGCCCCGATTTCGCGGTGGGCGGCGAAGTTCGCCCGGAATGCGTCGGCAACTTTGCCGTAGCCCTCGTCAACGTCGCCCTCGATCAGGTCTGGCGATGCTGCGACTCTGCTGCCCATGCTGGTGGTTATACCGCTGTGTGCCCGCCTTCGAGCGAAAACACCCCCGTGACATTGTGTCGAAGTGAAATTGTGCCGAAATGCGATGTCCCCCGGGGCGGTGATATCGCCGGTGGTCACAAAACGAGAAATGGGAGGCACCTCGGACAGCGCCGGTCGAGCCTGCTGGACTAACCGGTGATGCAAAGAGATGGAAAATCGCTCCCTGCCACCGGACGGTCGGGGCGTTCCTGGACCATCGGTAGGCTCGTGACATGTTCTCTTTCCTGCCTGATCCGCCGGGCATCGACGACATCCGCGCGTTGGTCCGCCGGGTGGACACCGCTCGCCACCACGGTGTCCCCAACGGCTGTGTGCTCGAACTCGACCTGCGGGCGGCGCCCCCGGAAACCAGCGGACTGGATCCCGTCGCGATGATCACCGGCAGCGGTCGGCCCTTGGTACTGCGAGAAACGGTGGCGGCGCTGCACCGGGCGGCCGAAGACTCTCGCGTCGCCGGCCTGATCGCACGGGTCCAGCTACCGGCCGCCGCGGTCGGCCCGGTTCAAGAACTACGCGAGGCCATCGCGGCGTTCACCGCCGTCAAACCGTCCCTGGCCTGGGCCGAGGACTATCCAGGCACGCTGTCGTACTACCTGGCGTCGGCATTCGGCGAGGTGTGGATGCAGCCGTCGGGGACGGTCGGGCTGATCGGATTCGCCACCAGCGCCTTGTTCCTGCGGGACGCGCTGGACAAGGCCGGCATCCAGGCGCAGTTTGTCGCCCGCGGCGAATACAAGTCGGCGGCAAATCTTTTCACGCAGGATCGCTACACCGACGCCCATCGGGAGGCCGACACCGGGCTGCTGGAGAGCCTGCGCCGCCAGGTGTGGCAGGCAATCGCCGAGTCGCGCGGGATTGGCCGGGACAGCCTCGACGGTCTGGCCGATCGCGCGCCGCTGCTGCGTGACGTCGCCGTGGAATCGAAGCTGATCGACCGCATCGGTTTCCGTGACGAGGCATATGGGCGAATCGCCGAACTGGTTGGGGCCGAAGGTTTGTGCCCGGGATCGGGAGATGCCGACGGCGATGACGCCCCGCCGCGACTCTTTGTCTCTCGATACGCGCGGGCAACCGGGTCGGGAGGGCCTTCCATGCCCGGACGCGGGCCGAGATCGACTATTGCCGTGATCACCGTCGCCGGCCCCATCGTGAATGGCCGCGGCGGTTCACGGCTGCCATTGGGATCGTCCAACGCCGGTGCCGACACCATCGCCGCGGCACTGCGCGCTGCCGCACACGACGATTCGGTGTCGGCGATCGTCTTGCGGGTCGACTCGCCGGGTGGCTCGGTCACTGCGTCGGAAACCATCTGGCGGGAAGTGGAGAAGGCCCGTCAGCGCGGAAAGCCCGTCGTCGCGTCGATGGGTTCGGTTGCCGCATCCGGGGGCTACTACGTCTCGATGGGCGCCGACGCGATTGTGGCCAACCCCGGGACGATCACCGGGTCGATCGGAGTGGTGACGGGCAAGCTGATCGCCCGCGACCTCAAACAGCGGCTGGGTGTCGGCTCAGATGCCCTGCGCACCAACGCCAATGCCGACGCATGGTCGATCAATGCGCCGTTCACGCCAGAGCAGCAGGCGCAGGTCGAGGCCGAGGCGGATCTGTTCTACACCGACTTCGTCGAGCGCGTCGCCGACGGCCGCAACTTGAGTGTCGACGCGGTCGAAGCGGTGGCCCGAGGTCGGGTGTGGACCGGTGCCGACGCCCTCGACCACGGCCTGGTCGACGAGCTCGGCGGTCTGCGCACCGCGATACGCAAGGCCAAGGCGCTGGCGGGTCTCGACGAAGACGCCAAGGTTCGCCTGGTCGGCTACCCGGGTTCGTCGGTATGGGATTACCTGCGGCCACGACCGTCGTCCCAGCCCGCGGCGGCATCGTTGCCGGATGCGTTGGGCGCGTTGATTATTCAGTCCGTAGTCGGCATCGTCGAGCAGGCCGAGCGGTCGCTGGCCGGCGCCAGCGTGCTGTGGTTGGGGGAGTCGCGTTTTTAACCTCGCAGCGTTCCGCTGATGTAGATGATCTCGCCCAGCGGATCGTCATTCTCCGGGGTGGGGACGGCCCGTCCATTGTTACGGAACAAGTCTTCGCGAGAGATGTCGGTGACGTCCCACGACTTGCCGCGCAGGTATTCCGCGACATGGCTGCGTTGGCCGCTGTAGATCAGCGAGGGCATGTCGATGTCGACGCCCTGCTCACGAAGCGGGGCAGCCATTTCGCGGGCCCGGTCCTCGTCGAAATCGATGATCCCCGGCACATATTCGGTTGCGACCGTGCTGCCCGGTGTGCTCAACGCGGTGATGTTGTCGAACAGCCGGTCCTGAGCTTCTGGCGGCAGGTAGATCAACAGTCCCTCGGCCAGCCACGCGGTCGGTGCGCCGATGTCCAGCCCCGCCGCGCGCAGCGCCGCCGGCCAGTCGTAGCGCAAGTCGATCGCGACCGTGCGACGCGTCGCGGTGGGTTCGGCGCCGAGACCGGCGAGTGTGCGCGTCTTGAACTCGATCACCTGCGGCTGGTCGATCTCGTAGACGGTGGTCCCGAAGGGCCAGGGCAGTCGGTAGGCGCGGGCGTCCAGACCCGAAGCCAGGATCACCACCTGCCGTACGCCCGACGCGACGGCGGCCAGGAGGTAGTCGTCGAAGAACTTGGTGCGCAATCCCATTCCGTCGACGATGGCCCGCATCCGTTCCGGCGACGAATTCGGGAACAGTGAGACGTCGACGTCTCCGTCGATCATCTTGACGAAGAAATCCAGCCCGACGGCCCGGACCAGTGGCTCGGCGAACGGATCGTCGATCAAGGGCCGGGCATCCCTGGTCGCCATCGCGCGACCCGCGGCGACCATGGTCGCGGTGGCGCCGACGCTGGAAGCCAAGTCCCAGCTGTCGTCGTCGGTGCGCGTCATTTCAGCGTCGCATTGACGTAGCTCATCTCGCCGAACACCGCCATCGTCGACTCCTCGGGGAATTCAAAACCGTTGCGGGCGTAGAGCTCTTTGGCCGGGTGCGCGTCCACCTGCCAGCCGTGCGTGGTGAGGTAGTCGGCGACGACGGCGCGGTCGCCGACATAGAACAGGTCTTCGGCGTCGAGGTGGAAGCCGAAGGTGCGCCAGCGCTCGCTGATCTGTTTGAGGCGGTCACTGGTGAAGGCATTCGGATCGGGAACGTGTTCGGTGGCGAGCTGGCTACCCGGTGCGCTGAGCGCGGTGATGTTGTCGAACAACCGATCTTGCGCGTCGGCCGGCAGATAGGGCAACAGGCCCTCGGCGCTCCATGCGGTGGGTTGGCCGGTGTCGAAACCCTTGGCGCGCAGCGCGGCCGGCCAGTCGTCGCGCAGATCGATCGCGATGGTCCGCAGTTCCGCGGTCGGTGCGGCGCCGAGGTCGGCCAGCGTGCGGGTCTTGAACTCGATCACCTGTGGCTGGTCGATCTCGTAGACCACCACCCCGTCGCCCCACGGCAGCCGGTAGCCGCGGGTATCCAGGCCCGAAGCCAGGATCACCGCCTGCCGGATACCGGAGGCGGCAGCGCCCAAGAAGAAGTCGTCGAAGAACCTTGTCCGCACGGCCATTTGCTCGGTCCGCGTCTTGCGATTCAGCATCGGGTCGTCTTCGAGGCTGAGATCACCGTCCAGGAGACGAACGAACGGCCCTAGACCTACCGCACGCACCAGCGGCTCGGCAAACGGATCGTCGAGCAGCGGTTCGGGCCCGCGAGAGGCCATCGCACGCGAGGTCGCCACCATGGTGGCGGTGGCCCCGACGCTGGAGGCCAGGTCCCAGCTGTCGTCGTGGGTGCGTGGCATTGAAAGCTCCTATTTCTTGTCGGTCAGCGTGCCGCTGACATAGAGACGGTCGCCGAACGGCAGGTCATCTTCGGCAAGCGGTGCAAGACCATTGGCGGAGAACAACTCTCGGATGGTGCTGCCGCTCATCTGCCACCCGTGATCGGACAGATACGGCGAGGCCTCGTTGCGTTCGCCGAAGTAGATCAGTTGCGTCATGTCGAGGTCGAGCCCGTGTTTACTCCAGCGCTGTGAGACGGTCCGCATCCGGTCCTTGACCCGCTCCTCGTGGTCCTTGTCGCGGGTGGGCCCACTCTCGGTGGCGATCCGGCTGCCGGGTGCGCTGAGCTCAGTGATGGTGTCGAGCAGCCGATCCTGGGCTTCGGGCGGCAGGTAGCCCAGTAGACCCTCGGCACTCCACGCGCTGGGTTGAGCGGGGTCGAAGCCGGCGGCACGCAACGCGGCCGGCCAGTCCTCGCGAAGGTCGACGGCCACCGCGCGACGGTGCGCGGTGGGCTGGGCGCCCAACTCGGCCAGCGTCCGAGACTTGAATTCGATGACTCGCGGCTGATCGATTTCGTACACGGTGGTGCCGTCGGGCCAGGAGAGCCGGTAGGCGCGCGCGTCCAGGCCGGAAGCCAGGATCACCGCCTGCTTGATGCCCGCGTTGGTCGCCTCGACGAAGAACTCGTCGAAGAATTTCGTGCGGACCGCCATGTTGTCGGTCATCCGCTGCGCACCGGCCGGCGCACCGTCGTTGTCGTCCTCGAGGTCGGCGGGGGACAGCTCGCCGGTGGCCAATTTGGTGAACAGCTCGAGGCCGACCGCTCGAACAAGGCGCTCGGCGTAGGGATCGTTGATCAGCGGCCGGTCGGCCCTGCTGGCCATCGCGCGGGCCGCGGCCACCATGGTGGCGGTCGCGCCGACACTTGATGCGAGGTCCCAGGTGTCGTCGTCGGTGCGTC
>NZ_JBYCLA010000537.1:0-3338 GCF_057473665.1 Mycobacterium sp. TH-M25 | reverse complement strand
AGCTCAACGAGACCATCTACTAAATCAAAGCAAATCACGAGAGCAACTGCTACATCTTCCAGTTGCCGCTCCCTTGAGTCTTGGACGAGAACGCTGCTTTGGAGCGTATCGATCCGGGCAAGGACGCCGACGGATTGCACCCGACCAACCTGGGTCGGCTGGTGCTGATGGACCCCGCCCCGCTGCCCTGCACTCCGCGCGGGATCGTGCACCTGCTGCGTCGCTTCGGCGTCGAGATAGCCGGCGCGCACGTCGTCGTGATCGGCCGCGGTGTGACGGTCGGTCGACCGCTCGGCCTGCTGCTGACCCGACGGTCGGAGAACGCGACGGTGACGTTGTGCCACACCGGAACCCGCGATCTTGGCGCGCTGACGAGGCAGGCCGACATCATTGTCGCCGGTGTCGGTGTACCGCATATGCTGACCGCCGACATGGTGCGTCCTGGCGCCGCGGTGATCGACGTCGGCGTCAGCCGGGTCGATGACAAGCTCACCGGCGACGTGCATCCCGACGTCTGGGAGGTCGCGGGCCACGTCTCGCCGAATCCGGGTGGGGTGGGCCCGCTGACCCGGGCGTTCCTGTTGACCAACGTCGTCGAGTTGGCCGAAGGCCGCTGAGGATGCGCTGGCTGCGGCCGCAATGGCCTTTTCTGTGGGTGGTCCTCATCTTCGTCGTGGCATTCGGCTTGGCAGCGGCCAATTTCTGGCGTCGCGGCTCGTTGTTGATCGGGGTCGGGGTCGGCGTGGCGGCGGTGCTGCGACTGGCTTTGACGGATGAGCGGGCCGGACTACTGGTGGTGCGCAGTAAGGCGATTGACTTCGCCACGATGGCGTCGGTCGCGGCGGCGATGGTCTACATCGCCTGGACGATCGATCCGCTGGGAACTCGCTAGACTCCCGGCACTCCCGGCACTCCCGTTACGCCCGGTAAGCCGTTGCCGCCCAACAGGTTTGCCATCTGCTCCGGGCAGTAGGTTCGAATCGCGATCGTGGTGAACATCCGGGCCGCCCGCGGAGACATACCGCTGTGTGCGACCCCTGATGCCGCGGCGGCGAAGCTGCCACCGGGCTGTTCGAGCGTTGGGCAGACGGACTGGCCGACCGCCATCGCGTTGCCGGGTTCGCCGTACTCGATGCCGGCGTGGCTGAGCGCATCAATGAAGTTGTCGTCGCTGGGATCTGCTTCGCCAGGTATCGAGAAAGCGGTGGCGACAGTGATGAGGGCGCCGACACCGATCAACGCGCGCACGGCGATCGGCTGATTACTGAGCAACGAAATCCCCATATCCACGAACTGTGCTCTACCCCAATCACGCTGAGAACACGGCGGGGTAAAGGTTCGCGCACGTTTGGGGCGACACGCGGGTCTGCGCGCAGCGCCGAGGCGGTTCTTTGTCTCGCGTGCATGACAATTCGGGCATGACGGGTATGGTCTCGCGTCAAAGTTTTCTACGCGCAGCGATAGGGGCGCTGGCCGCCGGCGCAGTTGTCGGCTCAGGTCGTGCCGTTGCTGCGCCGGTCGCCTCTGGCTGGGAGGGACTGTCTATCGGTGGTCCGGTCATTCAGCCAGATTCTCCGCAATTCGGTTCGGCCAAATCAGTTTTCAATACCAACTACAACGGGTTGACGCCGGCAGCTGTCGTCGTCCCGACTTCGATGGCCGATGTGCAGAAGGCGATGGCGTTCGCCGCTGCGAACAACCTCAAGGTCGCTCCACGCGGCGGCGGGCACTCCTACGTCGGAGCCTCGACCGCGAACGGCGCGATGGTGCTCGACCTGCGTCAGTTGCCCGGCGGTGTCGACTACGATCCCGCGACCGGGCTGATCACTGTGCCGCCCGCGACGAGTCTGCATGCAATGCACCAGGTGTTGGCTGCCGCGGGACGGGGGATTCCGACGGGCACCTGCCCGTCGGTGGGTGCAGCGGGTCACGCCCTGGGCGGCGGGCTTGGCGCGCAGTCGCGGCACGCCGGCCTGATGTGCGACGCGTTGCGGTCGGCCACGGTGGTGTTGCCGGGTGGTCAGGCCGTGACCGCGTCCGGCAATTCGCAACCTGACCTGTTCTGGGGATTGCGGGGTGGCGGAGGTGGAAACTTCGGTGTCACAACCTCGTTGACGTTTGCGACGTTCCCGGCCGGCGAGGTCGATGTGGTCAACCTCGACTTCCCGCCGCAGTCGTTCGCCCAGGTGCTGATGGGGTGGCAGAACTGGCTGCGGACCGCGGACCGTAGTTGCTGGGCGCTGGCGGATGCCACCGTCGAACCGATGGGTACGCACTGCCGCATTCTGGCGACCAGTCCGGCCGGATCCGGGGCCGGTGTGGCGTCGGCCATCACGGCGGCCGCCGGTATCCAGCCGACCGGCATGGAGAGTCATAGCTCCAACTACCTGGATCTGACGAATTACCTTGCGGTCAACAATCTCAACCCGGCACCGCTCGGATATGTCGGCGGCTCTGACGTTTTCGCGTCTTTGACGCCCCCCGCCGCGCAGCGGATCGCAGCGGCGGTCGAGGCGTTTCCGCGCGGGGTGGGTCGCATGCTCGCGATCATGCACACGCTGGACGGCGCCCTCGCCGATGTACCGGTGGGTGCATCCGCGTTTCCGTGGCGTCGGCAGTCGTCGTTGGTGCAGTGGTACGTCGAGACGTCCGATGTCTCGGGTGCTCGCGACTGGCTCGCCGCCGCGCACCGGGCCGTTCAGCCGTACTCGGTTGGCGGGTATGTGAATTACCTCGAGGCGGGACAGCCTGCGTCGCGCTACTTCGGCCCGAATCTGTCACGGCTTGACTCCGTTCGGCAGAAGTACGATCCCGGCCGGGTGATGTCCTCCGGTATGCCGGTTTGAGGGGTGGCAGTTGTCCACAGTTGGTGTTCTGGCGGGGGCGTATTGCCTCATGTCAAGATGCGCGCGAAGGCCGATTCGTTGCCTCATGTGAACGTGCGCGCTTAGGGACAGGGGCTTGTTCGCGGGTCCGGCTTTGCTGGTGGCCATTTTGAGTAGCTGGGCGGTCAGGGCTTGGATCTGACGTTGGGTGGCGGCGGGGTTGATGCGGGCGTGGGCTGTGGCCAGGCCTACTATTCGGCCCTCGGTCGTGGTTGGATGATCGATCGCGCGGTGAAACGGGGTCGTAGCAGTGTCATATTTCTTGGACACCTTGGCACCGTCACGGACTTTGGAAATCAGTTTCTGCTGCGGGTAGAAATAGTTGGTGAGCTTGGACTGAAGCTGCCAAATCTCGTTGAGTAACAACAGTTCTGAGGCGGTGTCATAGCGGTGATAGCCAACCACCTGACGGACCACCGCCCAGTTCTTCTGCTCGACGTGACAGCCGTCGTT
>NZ_JBYCLA010000536.1:0-4824 GCF_057473665.1 Mycobacterium sp. TH-M25 | reverse complement strand
TGTCGACGGCTCCGTTGAGCGCCGAGCCCAGCGGGAAGCCGAGGTAGTGGGTGAGGAAGACCGCCATCTCTTTGAGCTCGCCCGCAGTGAGTTCGTCGTTGAGCAGGGCAGCGTTGATCTGGATCTCGGCCAGATCGCGGTTGCCGATCGCCGTCACCGCGGTGAGCGTCATGATCCGCTTGTCCCGCATCGACAAGCCAGGCCGGTTCCAGATGACGCCGAACAGGTGGTCGACGGTCAGATCGAAATACGGATCGCCCTCGATGTTGGGCATCTCCCAGCCGTAGACCTCGTTCATCTTGGCCAGGCCCTTGCTGCGTAGCTCGTCCATCACGCCTCTTTCGCTGTATGTGGCACCCCGAGCCCGGTCGCCAACCCCCGGTAGGCCAGCTGCGCCAGCGGCAGGTCTACCGAGATCGATTCACCCAGCGCGAGCGCCAGGCTCAGGTCTTTCTCCCCCAGACCGCGGGTGTGCAGGAAAGGCTGGTACAGAAAGTTCTCCGGCCCAAGGTCTGTCATGTCGTCGCGCACCATGATCGCGCCCGGCCCACTGGTGAGCGCGTCGGTATGCCGCACCACCCGGCCCAGGGCCTGCAAATCCAGGCCGGCCGCCTCGGCAAGTTTCATCGCCTCGCATGCCGCGACGTAGGACGTGAACGTCAACATGTTGCGCGCCAACTTCATCCGGGTTCCAGCGCCCGGCTCGCCGGCGTGCACGACCATGGCGGCCCAGTGCTTGAACGCCGGCTTGACGCGTTCGTAGACCTCGCGGTCAGCACCCACCATGGTGGCCAGCTTGCCTTCGGCGGCAGCCGCCGCACCACCACTCACGGGGGCGTCGACGACGTGAATGCCTTGGGGCTCGAGCTCACGGGCGAGTTGCACTGCGGTGCTATCGCTGATGGTCGAATGGATGGCGAAGACCGTTCCAGGCTTTGCGTGCGCCGCCAATTCGCCGACAACCGCGCGCACCTGTCCGTCGTCGAGGACGGTGATGTGGACGATGTCGGCGTCCGCCACCTCGGCCACGCTGTCGGCCAGTCGCGCACCCTTTTCGGCCAGCGGCGTCATCGCCTCGGCGCGGATGTCGTAAACCGTGACGCTGCCTGGCCATTCGGTCATCTTGGCGGCCATCGGGGCGCCCATATTGCCGAGGCCGATGTAGCCGAGCGTCAAGTCGGTCATGATCGGAAGATCTGTCCGCCGTCGACGTTGAAGATCTGGCCGGTGATCCAGGAGGCCTCGTCGGACAACAAGAAGAGCAGCATACCTACCAGGTCTTCTGGAGTTCCCATGCGCGACAGAGGAATACCTTTAACGATGTCGGCGACCATCTCCTGTGGAGTCGTCGTCCGGTTCGCCTCGGTATCTATGGGACCCGGAGCGATCGCGTTGATCCGAATGTTCTGGCCTGCGAGTTCGGTTGCCAGTTGCTGGGTGAGCCCGTTGACGCCGACCTTGGCCAGGCCATAGAAGTTCGAGTACAGCCATGCTGCAGTGGAGGATTGGTTGACGATCGAACCGCCGCCGCGCTTGGCCATCTTCTTGTACACCGCGCGGGTACACCACAGTGCGCCGTCGAGGTTCACGCTCATGAACTTCTTGTAGTACTCGGGGTCGACGGTGAGCAAGAAATCGAGCTTCATGCCGCCAAAGATCGCGGCGTTGTTGACCAGATAGTCGATGCCCCCGAACTCGGCGAGCGTTTGGTCGGCCATCGCCTTGGCCGAGGCCGGGTCCGACACGTCGACCGGGATGGCCAGCGCGGTACCGCCGTCAGCGCCGATCTGCTTGGCAACCCTTTGTGCCGCTTCGGTGTTGATGTCGGCGACGATGACGGCTGCGCCCTCGCGGGCCAGCGCCTCGGCGTAGGCTTGGCCGATACCGCCACCGGAACCGGTCACGATGGCGACTTTGTTCTCGAACCGCATGGTGTCCTCTCTGGCCGAGCGGCCACTTATCGCACGTTTATTGCCGAATCCTGTGCCATAACTGGCCACTCGCGGATTAGGTGGCTGTGGCGATGGTTTTGATTTCCAGGTATTCCTCGAAACCGGCCAGGCCCATCTCGCGCCCGATGCCGGATTGTTTGTAGCCGCCGAAGGGCGCGTCAGCCGAGTACCAGACGCCACCGTTGACGTTGACGGTCCCGACCCGCAGACGGGACGCGAAGCCTGCCGCCCGCTCGGGGTCGGCGCTGAATACGGTGCCGGACAAGCCATACGGCGAGTCATTGGCGATGCGTAGCGCGTCTGCGTCGCCGTCGTGGGCGATGACGGTGAGTACCGGTCCGAAAATCTCTTCGCGGGCGGGGCGGGCGTCGTTGGTCAAACCGGCGATCACGGTCGGCTCGATGAAGAACCCGGTATCCCGATCGGCAGGGCGGCCGCCGCCGCAGGCAAACGTTCCGCCTTCGACAACGGCCAGGTCGAGGTAGCTCTGCACCCGATCACGTTGCCGCGCCGAAATCACTGGCCCGCAGACGGTTCCGGCGTTGTTCGGGTCGCCGGGTTTGATTGACCCCATGGTGCCCGCGGCGATCGTGACGGCCTCGTCGTAGTTGGCCCGCGGCACGACCAGCCGGGTCGTGATCGCGCAGCCCTGTCCGGCGTGCATGGAGGCGGTGAACGCAGCTACCGAGCAGGCGCCGTTCAGGTCCGCGTCGTCGAGCACCACGAACGCCGATTTGCCGCCCAATTCCAGGAAAACCTTTTTCACGGTCGCCGCGGCGTCGGTCATCACGGCACGGCCGGTGGCGGTGGAACCGGTGAACGACACCAAGTCGACTCGTGGATCTTTGGCCAACAGTGCGCCCACGCTGTGGTCGCTGGAGGTGATGATGTTGACGACGCCGGGCGGGAAATCGGTGTGCTCGGCGATGATTTCGCCGAGCACCGCCGCGCACCACGGCGTGTCGGGCGCGGGCTTGAGCACGATGGTGTTGCCCGCGGCGAGCGCGGGGCCCAGCTTGGCGAGGTTGATCTGGTGCGGGAAGTTCCACGGCGTGATCGCGCCGACGACGCCGACAGGCTCGCGGGCGATCGTGCGCCGGGTCGGAATCCCCATCGGGGACGCCGCACCGAGGTCGGCGTTCCACTGGTACGACTCGGCGGTGTCGGCGGCGAAGCTCAGATCGCCGACCGGTCCCTCCAGTTGCGCTGCGGCGGTGAGCATCCGGGGTGCGCCCACCTCGGCGATGGTGATCGCGCGGAGTTCCTCGACATGCTCGCGCATCGCGTCGCGCAACTGGCGAATGCAGCGCACCCGAAGCTCGGTGTTGCGCGACCAGTCGGTGTCGTCGAAGGCCCGACGCGCCGCCTCGATGGCCCGGCCCATGTCCTGCGCGTCGGCGTCCGCCGCGACGCCCAACACCTCCTCGGTAGCCGGGTTGACGGTGGCAAAGGTGCCCTGGTTGCCGCTCGTGAGCTTGCCGTCGATGAGCAGCGAGCTCACCCCGTCGGCCAGCAATGCCATGGTCGCCTCCACCGCTGATAGTCAATGGACAGTTGTCCGACTTAGTTCCGTTGAAGATAGTCTTCGCGCCGCCGCTAAGGCAAGGGCAACTGGCGGTCGATGGCCGTACAATCCACGCTAGATAGTAGTTCTACGAATCCACTTGCCCACTGGACGTGGTGTCGATTACCTTGGACAAGTGTCCAGCGATCAAGCCGTCACGATCACTTCAGACGCCGGCGACCCGGCCGGTGACGTGCCACGCAACCGTCGACAAGAAGAGACCTTCCGCAAGGTCCTCGCCGCAGGAGTCGAAGTCCTACGGGAGACGTCCTATGCCGATCTGACTGTGCGCGCCGTCGCTGCCCGCGCCAAGGTCGCTCCGGCGACGGCCTACACCTACTTCTCGTCCAAGAATCATCTGATCGCCGAGGTCTACCTCGACCTGGTACGGCAGGTCCCTTACTTCACCGACGTGAACGAGCCGATGCCGACGCGCGTGGACCAGGCGTTGCGTCATCTCGCCCTGGTAGTCGCCGACGAACCCGAGGTTGCCGCGGCGTGCACGACTGCATTGCTCGGCGGCGGCGGCGATCCGGCCGTCAGGACTGTGCGTGACCGCATCGGCGCCGAAATACACCGGCGCATCACCTCGGCCATCGGTCCAGACGCCGAGCCGCGAATCGTCTCGGTTCTGGAGATGACGTTCTTCGGCGCGCTCGTCAACGCCGCCAGCGGCGCCAACACCTACCACCAGATCGCCGACTACCTCGGGTACGCAGTCTCTCTCATCGTCACAACGGAAGCCAAATGACTACCATCGGCCAGCCGGTACTGGATCCGTACGACTACGACTTCCACGAAGACCCGTACCCGTACTACAAGCGACTGCGCGACGAGGCTCCGCTGTATCACAACGAGGAATTGGGCTTCTGGGCGTTGTCCCGCCACCAAGACGTACACCAGGGCTTCCGTAACAGCACGACGCTGTCGAACAAGTACGGCGTCTCACTGGACCCGGCGTCGCGCGGACCGCACGCCGCCAAGACCATGTCTTTTCTGGCGATGGACGACCCGGCGCACCTGCGGCTGCGGACACTGGTCTCAAAAGGCTTCACGCCCAGGCGTATTCGTGAACTCGAGCCGCGCGTCACCGAGATCGCAACCCGGCAC
This sequence comes from Mycobacterium sp. TH-M25, assembly GCF_057473665.1. Taxonomy (NCBI): domain Bacteria; kingdom Bacillati; phylum Actinomycetota; class Actinomycetes; order Mycobacteriales; family Mycobacteriaceae; genus Mycobacterium; species Mycobacterium sp. TH-M25. The sequence continues at coordinate 198 of NZ_JBYCLA010000536.1, read as the reverse complement.
CTGGACGTCATGCTGGAGAAAGCGGCATCCGGTGTCGCCGTCGACTACGTCGACGAGTTCGCCGGCAAGCTGCCGATGGACGTGATCTCGGAGTTGATGGGTGTGCCCGAACCCGATCGAGTGTCGGTGCGGGCTTGGGCCGACGGCGTGATGCACCGAGACGAAGGCATTACCGATGTGCCGCCCGAAGCCATCGAG
>NZ_JBYCLA010000535.1:0-6332 GCF_057473665.1 Mycobacterium sp. TH-M25 | reverse complement strand
GGTCCGCCACGACGCAGTGGACCGGCGAACACCGCACCGGAAATCCCCCGCGGGCGGTTCCTGCGCGACCGCACACTGATGCGCGCACTCGCTGTCGAACGCGCATTTCGCGCCGTTGCCTTCCTACTGCTGTCGGCTGGCGTGGTGAAATTCAGTGGCTCCCGTGAACATTGGCAGCACGTCGTGGACCGCGACATGCCGTTGTTGAAGCCGCTGGCCAACCAGATCGGCTGGGATCCGGACAACTCCAGGCTCGTTCACCAGATCACCCATGCCTTCGCGTTGTCGTCGTCGACGCTGCAGTGGATCGCGATCGGCCTGGCCGGGTACGCGCTGATCGAAATCGTCGAGGCGGTAGGGCTGTGGCTGATGCAGCGGTGGGGCGAGTACTTCGCCGTCGTCGCCACCAGCGTCTTTCTTCCGTTGGAGATCTACGAGCTGACCGAAAAGGTAACGGCACTCAGGATTTTCGCCTTGACCGTCAACATCGTCGCGGTGATATGGCTGCTGTGGAGCAAGCGCCTGTTCGGGCTGAACGGCGGCGACGAGGCCTATCGGGAAGAGCATGCAGCCGAAAGCCTGCTCAGCGTCGAGAGCGCTGCGCTCAGCGGAACCACTTCCGGCGCAACGACTGTCGGTGCCGGTACCGCGAGCCGTCAGCGCAGTAGTGCACGCGACATCACTACGCGCTGAATCTGGTTGGTGCCCTCGTAGATCTGGGTGATCTTGGCGTCGCGCATGAACCGTTCCACCGGGAAGTCGACGGTGTATCCGGCGCCGCCGAACAACTGCACGGCGTCGGTGGTGACTTCCATCGCCACGTCGGAGGCGAAGCATTTCGACGCCGCGGAGATGAAGCCCAGGTTGCCCTCGCCGCGCTCGGCGCGGGCGGCGGCATGATAGACCATCAGCCGCGCGGCTTCGACCTTCATCGCCATGTCGGCCAGCATGAACTGCACGCCCTGGAATTCGCTGATCGACTTGCCGAACTGCTTGCGGTCCTTGGTGTAGGCGATGGCGGCGTCGACCGCGCCCTGTGCGATTCCGACCGCCTGCGCGCCGATCGTGGGCCGGGTGTGGTCCAGGGTCGCCAGCGCGGTCTTGAAGCCGGTACCCGGCTCGCCGATCATCCGGTCGCCGGGAATCCGGCAGTTCTCGAAGTACAGCTCGGTGGTGGGCGAGCCCTTGATCCCGAGCTTGCGTTCCTTCGGGCCGACGGTGAAGCCTTCGTCGTCGATGTGCACCATGAACGCCGAGATGCCGTTGGCGCCCTTGTCGGGGTCGGTCACCGCCATCACCGTGTACCACGATGACTTGCCACCGTTGGTGATCCAGGCCTTGGCGCCGTTGAGAATCCAGTCGTCGCCGTCGGCCTTCGCCCGCGTTTTCATACCCGCCGCGTCGCTGCCGGCCTCACGCTCACTGAGCGCATAGGACGCCATCAACCCGTCGTTGGCCAGCGTCGGCAGCACCTGCTTCTTCAGTTCTTCGGATCCGCGCAGGATCAGGCCCATTGTGCCCAGCTTGTTGACCGCCGGGATCAGCGACGCGGACGCGTCGACCCGGGCCACTTCCTCGATCACGATGCACGCGGCCACCGAATCGGCGCCCTGTCCGTCGTAGGCCTCGGGCACGTGCACGGCGTTGAAGCCCGACGCGTTGAGCGCCTTCAAAGCCTCCTCCGGGAACCGCGACTGCTCGTCGACCTCGGCGGCGTAGGGCGCGATCTCCTTTTCGGCCAGCGCGCGGATCGCCGCGCGCAACTCGTTGTGCTCGTCAGGCAGCTGGAACAGCTCGAACGACGAATCTCCGGCCCACTGAGCCATCTTGGCCTCCCCTTTTTGTGCCCGCCTGCACGGCGCTACTCATCGGTAACTTTACCTTGACGCTGTTTGAGTGCCGAATCCTTGGCCAGCACCGACTCGGCCAACTCCTGCTGGAAAGCCGCCATCCGGCTGCGCAGAACCGGATCCGACGCACCCAGGATGCGGACCGCGAGCAGGCCGGCGTTGCGGGCGCCACCGATCGACACCGTCGCCACCGGGACCCCGGCCGGCATCTGCACGATCGACAGCAACGAATCCAGCCCGTCCAGCTTGGCCAGCGGTACCGGGACACCGATCACCGGCAGCGGCGTAGCCGAAGCCACCATGCCGGGCAGGTGGGCCGCGCCGCCGGCGCCGGCGATGATCACCTCGATGCCCCGGCCGGCAGCCTGCTGGGCGTAGTCGAGCATCCGCTGCGGGGTGCGATGCGCCGAGTACACCCCGATCTCGTGGGCAACGTCGAACTCGGCCAGCGCGTCGGCGGCGTCGGACATCACCGACCAGTCGCTGTCGCTGCCCATGATCACGCCGACGCGCGCCGACTCACTGGTCATTGGCGCCGCTCCTCCTCATCGCGCTCCGCGCTCTGCATCGTCGCCGCGGCATGTGGATCCCATCCGTCCGTCCATTCCGCCGCTGACAACCAGTGTGCCGCGCGTTCGGCGCGTTCACGCAGGTTTGCCAACTCGGCACCATCCTCGCCGAGGACGTTGATGTGGCCGATCTTGCGGCCCGGTCGTTCTTCCTTGCCGTAGAGGTGCACCCGGGCGTCGGGCATCCGCGCGAACAGGTGGTGTAGCCGCTCATCCATGGACATGTGCGGCATCCGCTCGGCGGCGCCCAGCACATTGGCCATCACCGTGACCGGGGCGATGGCCGCGGTGTCACCGAGAGGGTAGTCCAGCACCGCGCGCAGGTGCTGCTCGAACTGGCTGGTCCGCGAGCCGTCCATGGTCCAGTGCCCGGAATTGTGTGGGCGCATCGCCAGCTCGTTGACCAGCAGCTTCCCCTCGACGGTTTCGAACAGCTCGACGGCCAGCACGCCCACCACCCCGAGTTCGGCCGCCAGCCCGAGTGCCAGCTGCTGAGCCGCGGCGCCGACGTCCTCGGACAGGTCCGGGGCCGGCGCGACCACCAGCACGCAAATCCCGTCGCGCTGGATCGTCTGGACCACCGGCCACGCCGCGCCCTGCCCGAACGGCGAACGCGCCACCAGCGCCGACAGCTCCCGACGCATCGCGACCCGCTCCTCGAGCAGTACCGGCACTCCGGAATCCCAGTATCGGCCGGCGATCTCGCGGGCCTCGGTCACATCGACAGCCATCCGAACCCCCCGCCCGTCGTAACCGCCGCGGCCCGCCTTGACCACCAGGGGGCCGTCGACCAGCCGCGCGAAGGCATTCACGTCATCGATGGTGTCGACGGCCGCGAATCGCGGCATCGGGGCACCGAAGGCATGCAGGCGCCGGCGCATGACGATCTTGTCCTGCGCGTGGACCAATGCCTGCGGCGGCGGCGTCACGTTGACGCCCTCGGCGACCAGCTTTTCCAGCAGCTCAGAAGGCACATGTTCGTGGTCGAAGGTGAGCGCGGTGGCGCCGTCGGCGACGCGCCGCAGAGCGTCGAGGTCGGTGTGCGAGCCGATGATCACGTCGGGACTGACCTGCGCGGCCGGATCGTCGTCGGATTCGGCCAGCACCCGCAGGCTCTGACCCAGCGCTATCGCCGCCTGATGGGTCATCCGGGCGAGCTGGCCGCCGCCGACCATGGCAACCTTGGGCGCGGAGTTAGGGGTCTTCGGCACGGCAATCATGGTGTCATGGCCGCCGGCCGGGTCGTCTGACGCAGTCACAGAGCACCCTTAACAAGCAATACGTACACTGCGACATTGTGTCCTTCGCCGATGCCACGATCGCCCGATTGCCGGGGCCGATCCGCCCCTACGCCGAGCGCCATCACGAGTTGATCAAGTTCGCGATAGTCGGCGCGACCACGTTCGTCATCGACTCGTCGATTTTTTACACGCTCAAGCTGACGATCCTGGAGCCCAAGCCGGTGACCGCCAAGGTCATCGCCGGCATCGTCGCGGTCATCGCGTCCTACATCTTGAACCGGGAATGGAGCTTCCGGGATCGCGGCGGCCGCGAGCGTCACCACGAGGCGCTGCTGTTCTTCGCGTTCAGCGGCGTCGGAGTGCTGCTGAGCATGGCGCCGCTGTGGGTGTCGACCTACGTCCTGGACTTCCGCGTTCCCGCGGTGTCATTGACCGCGGAGAACGTCGCCGACTTCGTCTCGGCCTACATCATCGGCAACCTGCTGCAGATGGCATTCCGGTTCTGGGCATTCCGGCGCTGGGTGTTCCCGGACGAGTCGGCCCGCAGCGGAGACCAAGCGCTGGAGTCGCTCACCGCCGGCGGTATCGCCGAGATTTTCGAAGACGTCGAGGAGACCGGCAACGTCACGCTGATGCGGGCGTGGCGCACGCGCCGCAGCCGGGTGAATCAGCTCGGCGATTCGTCGGAGCCCAGGGTGTCGAAAACTTCGTGATACAGCAGCGCGTGGACCTGCTCCACGCGCGGAATATCGTAAAATTCCAGTGGATCCTGTGATGCCGACTCGACGACCAGCGTGCCGGTGCGCAATATCCGATCGATCAACCGGTGGCGAAACTCCACGCTGTTGATCCGGGCCAGCGGAATGTCGATGCCGCTGCGGCTCAGCACCCCGTGCCGGTACATCACCCGACGGTCGGTGATGACGAAATGTGTGGTGAGCCAACCCAAGAACGGCCACAGGGTCAGCCAGCCGATCAACGCCAGCCAACTGGCCCCGATCACCCAGAAGACCACCTGTTTGGTGTTGTGGTCCCAGGCCGTGCCGCTGGTCACCGCGCAACCGAACGACGCCGCCGCGCTGGCCAGAACCAGAACAACGACCGGCCACAGCAGTCGCTTCCAATGCGGATGGCGGTGCAGCACCACCTGCTCGTCGCCCGCCAGCACGTTGTCGGGGTAGCTCACGCTGGCACTTTAAACGCTACCGTCGGCACGAGCGTGCGTGTTTGCACACAAACACGCCGTTGGAGGCAGCATTCTGCGCACGTTCGCGCGATCGCAAACCTTAACCGCCGGGCCGCAGGTGCGTGATGTCTCCGGCAGATATCGCCACCGTCTCTGCGCCGGTGTCGACGCACAGGCGTCCGGTCTCGTCGACATGCCGAGCCATCCCGACCACCTCTCGGCCGCCGGGCATGCTGGCCCGTACCCGGGAATTCAGCGTCAGGCTGTGGTGCTGATAGTCGGCAATCAGCGCCGCATCGGCGCCGCCGGCAGTGCGCCAGGCGTCAACGCGGCGCGCCAATTCGCGAAGAATCTTGCGCGCCAGAACAATTCGATCGGTCGTCGACGCACCCAGCATCAGCAGCGAGGTGGCGCGCGGATCCGGCGCTTGCTCTGCGGTCAGCAGCACGTTGACCCCGACCCCGACCACGATCGTCGGCGCCGGCGCGGCCACCTCGGCCAGGATGCCGGCCAGCTTGCCGCCGTCCACCAGCACGTCATTCGGCCACTTCAGGCCAGCCGCTACACCGATGGTCGCCAACGCGTCGACGACGGCGATGCCGGTGGCCAACGGCAGCCAACCCCAGCCCCCGCGGGGCACTGACCCGCCGGCCACCCCCGCCGACAGCGCCACCTGGGTGCGCGGCGGCGCCGACCATTGCCTGCCGTGGCGCCCTCGACCGGCGCTCTGGTATTCCGCCAACAGCACCGACCCGTCGATCTCGGCGCCGCCCTGGGCTCGCGCGAGCAGATCGGCGTTGGTGGAACCGGTTTCGGCGACGACGTCGAGGTGGCCCCAGGGCAGGCCCGGCCCGACCAGCCCGTCGCGCAAGGCCGCGGCATCCAGGGGTGCCAGTGAGGCTTCGGCTGGCACGATGCCGCCCTCCCTGTCCATCGAGTGTGAACCCAGGGCTTCCACTGTGCGCCGACTGCGGGACTTTCGCAAAAATCCCACCCCAGACGCAGGCTCGGCGCCATGGGCGCACACTCGGCATGTCGCCGACGCGGCGTGCGGGGTGCGGGATCACAATTTAAGGGACCGCTAAGATCTTTCACCATGACGAGCACTTCCGAGACTGCGGTCGAGGCACAAGCCGAGCACGAGATCGACATTCACACCACCGCGGGCAAACTCGCCGAACTGCGCAAGCGCAGCGGGGAGGCGCTGCACCCGGTCGGCGAAGCCGCCGTGGAAAGGGTGCACGAGAAGGGCAAACTGACTGCGCGCGAACGCATTTACGCCCTGCTCGACGAGGGATCATTCGTCGAGCTCGACGCGCTGGCCCGGCACCGCAGCACCAACTTCGGGCTGGACAAGAACCGTCCGCTCGGTGATGGTGTGGTCACCGGCTACGGCACCATCGACGGCCGCGATGTCTGCATCTTCAGCCAGGACGCCACGGTGTTCGGCGGCAGCCTCGGCGAGGTCTACGGCGAGAAGATCGTC
>NZ_JBYCLA010000534.1:0-3734 GCF_057473665.1 Mycobacterium sp. TH-M25 | reverse complement strand
GGCCCCCCGGGGCCCCCCGCGGCCGCCACCGCCCATCTGCAAGGCGCGTCGCTTGAGGACGCTTACAAAGCCGCGGGTATCACTTTGCCGCCGCCGGGTACGCCGATTAAAGACACGTTGCCGTCGTTGTCGGTGGCTCAGGTTGGCGACCTGGCGGTGTTCAAAGACAAGTACGTAATGCTGTTGGGTGACGGCAAGATCTACCTCGACGGGCAGGAACAACCGGTGTCTGCTTTGGCGAAAATGACTGGCTTCATGGCCTTTTGCCATCCGCCGGCATCATCAACACCGAATCTGCCAGTCGCTCCTGTGCCGACCGCCGGGGCGTCGGCACCAACCGTGCCCGCGACCTCGGCATAGCACGTGGTTGCTTGGCTACCAACGCTTTAGGAAAAAGGACAACGATTATGACCGATCCAACTAATGTCATCGCAACCTTCGACCGTGCACAAGTACTCGCGCACGCGATGCTCAGACTTGCGCCGGAGGCGGCATCGGATATCTGGCAGATAGAGGCGGAACCTGTTCTGGCGACGCTGCTTTTCGCTGGCGCCCCGGGGCAAAACGGCGGCGGGGTGCGGTGGGTCAGGGACACCGTGCTCGCGATAGAAGCCGGCGACGTCTTCAACCCGCCCGCTGGCACGCCAGAACTGTATGCGGCCCGAGTACTGACCGTTCAGACCCTTGCGGAACGTCAGAAGCAGTCGGTCGTGAAGACAATAAAGGATGCTGTCACTCCGTGGGTTGACGATGGCGTCGGATCGCTGTCCTGCTTGATCGCCGGCTGATCTTCCTGAGAACCGGGATCAGGTGAGTGAGCCATGTTTGCGGCGAATAATGAACGAGTCCAAGGCGATACGCTAAAGCTAAACGAGAGGACCGCACGGTGAAGCAACGACTCGCCGCGACGAATTCACGAATATTATTCGCCGGATTGGCAGCCATGGCTTCGGGTGGCAATACTGGATCGGTGTTGGCCGTCGCTGAAGATGCAGATGACGGTGTCACTTTGAATGCGATGGGATTTCGGGCGGATTCGGCTTGTTAATCGGATTGGTGACGACGTGGTCGGCCGGTTGACGGTGTGGTCTGCATGGTGACGGTGTGCCGCGGGCGTGCGGACGCCCGGCGGGTCTGTGATGTCAGGGGCTGCGTGGCGGGCACAGGAGTCGGCCCGAGGTGTACATCCCGATCAGAGCCCAGGGCGGGTCGCTGAACCCGAATCGCTGCTTGTCGTGAAACGCCGCCGCGGCCAGCACGGTGAGCGCGTGACGCAGCGGATCCCCGCAGTAGCGGATGCTGTTGAACACCTCGACCGCGATCACGATGAGCCGGCGGTTGGCTCGGGTGGTCAACCAGTGCAGGTGATCGGGTGGGACGCGGCGCAGCCACCTGCGTACGGTCGATTCATGCCGGTCGATCCGTGCGGCGATGCGCCGGACACCTAGACCATTCACCTTGTGTATCAATGCGTTTCCGATGGCCTCGGTGGTGCCGGCGCGGCGGATTTGCAGCTCTGCTGGCAACAGCACCTGAGTCTTCGTGCACGCAGTACAGCGGGCGCGGGCCGGCTGCACGGTCACGGTGCTGGTGCCTGGCCCGCGGACGGTGCGGGTTCGAGCACGTCCCCATTTGACCAGAGCCGCGCCGCACTGCGGGCACGCCATCGCGCCCGAGGCCAAACGGCTCTGCGCGTCGGCGGCGGACACCACGACGATCACAGCAGCGAATTCCGCTCATGGTCATCGAGTTTCACATACGCCACGATGCCATACGAGGGGTCAATTGGTGTTGGGCGGAACGGCTTTCGCCGACTGCGTCACTGCCGTTGCCGACGATCGGTCGAACCGTCACCGCGGCGAACACTGGGTCGCGGCCCTCGCCCGCGAACTGGGCCGGTGCCGTCATCGGCACGGTGGCGGTGCCGACGAAGCAAACCATCCAGAAATCTCATCGGCAACGGCAGTGACGAAAAGTCCAGGGTTCGTCCTCATCCCGAGAGACGCTCAACAATCGGTGCGCTGACCGTCCTCGCCGTTGCGAACCGGGCGCCCGAGCGATGGTCGCCGCGACATCAAGAAGAGCTCTCCCCGGCGGCCGCCGCGCAGGCAGCCCTCGACGCTGCTTCGCTCGCGGATGCATACAAGGAGGCCGGCTACCCCATTCCCGGTCCACCGCGGCCGACGCACCTGCGTCTTGTCCGTGACTTCTCTGATGGCTCTCACCGCTGAGCCCCCAGTTTCTTTTCACGCGGCTTGCGCGTGTAGGGGCCTGTAGAGGCCTCATGATGTTCCGTGTGTCATGTTCGTTTCCCGGACACCGGTGTGGCAATCGGCGATCGCCACATAAAGCCGTTCTACCGTTCTATCGATAGAACGGTAGAACGGTCAAAGCCGAATCCGCCCTTGCTTCGAGGTTTCGGGTGCGGCCTCTCGGATGGCCGCGACGACTTGTTCCGGGGTCATGTGCGTGGCGAGGTGCTGGACGGCGTAACGGATGATCGCGCTGGCCGACGTCACCTTGGGTTTGCCGTATCGGCCGGCGTCGATGGTGCGCCGGATGTATTGGTCCTCGTCGATTTCGAGGTACGCCGTGGTGGGGTACAACGTCCCGGCGGCGGCGTTCGCCTTAAACGGCTTGCGCGACACGGACTTCCGCTTGGATTCCGGTGGTGCATCCGGCGTCTCCTGTCCCCCGCCGTCCGTGGCGTCCGGTGGTGCTGTGGTCTCTGCTGCGGCCGGGGCGCCGCGAGTTTCTGGCAGGGTCTGCTCTGCGGCCGCCCCCTCTTCTTCCATCGAAGGCAGGACCACCGGAGTGGTCCGCGGGCCGTGCAATGGCGCGGGCATTTCGTTGCCGACGTTCCTACGCCTGTTGCGCTGGTTATTGAGCATGTCCATTCCGCTCACTTGACGTACTCCTTCATAAATTCGCCGACCATCTTGTAGCGCTCCGCGAGGAGCCGCAGGGGCTTTGCCGGCGGGTCCTCCGACGTAATCGCTATGCGCTTCGTGCGCTGCCCCAAGCTGCTGACGAACGGGATCGGTGGGGCCACCTGCACCTGCGTGTTTGCGGTGATCTGTTCGAGTTTCTTCAACCCGATCGCGGGGGGCACCGGCCGCACTTTCGTCGGCAGAACGACGACTGGATAGTCGAGCATTTCGTCGACCAGCTGCTCTAGGCCCCGAAGATCCGGTAGGTCCAGGGTGGTCGGCGCTAGGACGACATCGGCTACAGCAAGTGCGCCGTGAGTGTGCTCCCCCGCGCCCGGATGCGTGTCGACCACGACCCATTCGGTATCCCACTCCGCAGCCCACTTCAGCAGCGCCTCAGCCATCTGTTCCCGACTGGGAGCCTCCGTGCCAAGATGCGGATGCCCGGGGACTAAACGGGGCTTGCGGTATCCCTTGAGTGGTTTGGGTGTCCGCCCGGTGGCGATCGCGTCAAGAATCGGGACGCCGGCCCGGTCGAGCGGCCGATCACCCCAGAGCACTGTGACGCCGGTGAGGTCGTGTTCGAGGTCCACCAGGACCCCATCGAGCACGTACCCGAGTTCGTACGCGCTGGTGGTCTTTGTTACGCCGCCCTTGCGTGAGTGAACAACGAGGATCTTCGCCATGCGCTGTGTCCTTCTATCGAAGCATCGACAAACCGATCAAACGCTAAACCGATCAAACGCTAAACCGATCAAACGCTAAACCGATCAAACGCTAAACCGATCAAACGCTAAACCGATC
>NZ_JBYCLA010000533.1:0-7286 GCF_057473665.1 Mycobacterium sp. TH-M25 | reverse complement strand
ATACCCGGTGAACTGGTGCCCAATGTGCCGTTCAGCTTCGACCCGACCGCGCTGCGCGCCGCAAAGGTCAGCGCCGGCGACCGCAAGCAACGCCCGGCATTCATCTCCACACCGCTGCCGTACCCACCCGCCGACGACGTCATCCTCGCCGACCTCATCGGCTTCTTCAACGACCCGGTGAAAGGCTTCTTCCGCGCCCTGGACTTCACGCTTCCGCACGACGTCGACGGCATCCAAGACGCCATGCCCGTCGACCTCGACAACCTCGAGCAGTGGTCGGTCGGTGACCGGATGCTGCACGACATTCTGCGGGGCATGACCGCTGAGCACGCCCGCGACGCCGAGTGGCGTCGAGGCACGTTGCCGCCGGGACACCTGGGGTGGCGCAAGGCCACCGAGATTCTGGACCAAGCCAACCTTTTGGCGTTAGAAGCCAAGCACTATCGGACGGCGGACGCCGAACCTTACGACGTCGACATCGAACTCGGCGGCGGGCGGCGCCTGAGCGGAACCGTGCCGGCGGTGTACGGTAGCCGCTTGGTCTCCGTGACGTATTCCAAGTTGGACGGTAAGCATCTGCTGGCGTCCTGGATTCCGTTGCTGGCGTTGTACGCTCGCGATTGCAGCCAGGACTTCTCGGCCGCATGCATCGGCCGGCCGCAGCGAGGCACCACCCCGCAGGTCGAGGAGATCGGCCGACCCGACGGTGACGCCGTCGAGCTGCTGCGCGAGCTGGTGGCGATCTACGACGCCGGCCGACGTGAGCCGCTGCCCTTGCCGGTCAAGACGTCCTATGCGTGGGCGCTCGCGCGCTATTCGGTCGACGACCCGGTACAGGCCGCCGAACGGCGTTGGAAGAGCGGTAATTACCCGGCCGAAGACCAGGCGCCGGCGCATGTGCGGGCTTGGGGCAACCGTGCTCCGCTGTCGGATTTGATGACGCCGTTGCGGCCGGGCGAGGAGTTCGACAGCGAAAGCAACCGGCTCGGCGCCTACGCCTGCCGACTCTGGCTGCCGATGCTGCGCGCCGAAAGGATCCCGACCTGATGCAGCCCTTCGACCTGCTGGGCCCCTTGCCGGCGGAGAAGTCCACCACCGTGCTGCAGGCCAGCGCGGGCACCGGCAAGACGTTCGCGTTGGCGGGCCTGGTGACGCGCTACCTCGCCGAAGGCAGGGCGACCCTGGATCAGATGCTGCTCACTACGTTCGGTCGCAACGCCAGCCAGGACCTGCGTGAGCGGGTGCGTCGTCAAATCGCAGACGCGGTAACTGCTTTCAGCGATTCGTCGATGGTCGGCGAGAACCAGCTGTTGGCGTATCTCCTAGCGGCGTCCGACGACGAGTGCGCGGTCCGCGAGCGGCGGCTGCGGGATGCGCTGGCCGGTTTCGACGCGGCGACCATCGCCACCACCCACCAGTTCTGCCAGCTGGTGCTCAAGTCGCTCGGGGTGGCCGGTGACACCGCGTCGACCGTCACCCTGCTGGAAAGCCTCGACGACCTCACCACCGAGGTCGTCGACGACCTGTATCTCGCTCACTTCGGCCGGCAACGCGACAATCCGGTGCTGCAGTACGAGCCCGCGCTGAAGCTGGCGCTCACGGCGGTCAACAACCCGGCCGCTGAGCTGCGGCCGCTCCAGGCGGAACCGGGGTCGGAGGCCGCCGCCCGCGTCGACTTCGCGAAAGCCGTTCTAGCCGAGCTGGACACCCGCAAACGCCGCCTCGGCGTGCTGGGCTACGACGATCTGCTGAGCCGGCTGGCCGCCGCGCTGGACACCGACGACTCCCCCGCCCGAGCACGCATGCGGCATCGGTGGCCCATCGTCATGGTCGACGAATTCCAGGACACCGACCGGGTGCAGTGGGAGGTGATCGATCGCGCGTTCAGCGGGCATTCGACGGTGATCCTGATCGGCGATCCGAAGCAGGCCATCTACTCGTTTCGCGGCGGCGACATCGTCACCTATCTCGAAGCCGCGAAGACGGCCGGTGACCGAAAGACGTTGGCCACCAACTGGCGCACCGACTCTGCGCTGCTGGACCGTGTGCAGGTGGTGCTGCGCGGCGCGCAGCTCGGTGACCCCGCCATTGCGGTGGAGGATGTCGCGGCTCACCATCGGGGCCACCGGCTTGCGGGCGCACCGCACAACGATCCGTTTCGGCTGCGAGTCGTTGCACGAGAGACGCTCGGCTGCAGCGGCGTTCAGAATCCATCCATCGACGCGATCCGCGAGCACATCGGCGCCGACCTGGCCGCCGACATTCGCGCCCTGCTGGCCAGCGGTGCGACATTCGACGGTGAGCCGCTGCGGGCCTGCGACATCGCGGTGATCGTCGAGCGGCACAAAGATGCCGACGCCTGCTTCAAAGCGCTGTGCAACATTGGAATACCCGTCGTCTATCCAGGCAACAACGACGTGTTCAGCTCCGACGCCGCGGCAGATTGGCTGTGCCTGTTGGAGGTCTTCGACCAACCGCAACGTCCCGGGTTGGTGCGCGCCGCGGCGGCGACGGTGTTCTTCGGCGAGACCGCGGAAACGCTGATGGCAGGCGGTGACCCACTGACCGATCGGATCGCCGGCACGCTGCGCGAATGGTCGTCGCATGCGCGGGAACGCGGGGTGGCCGCGGTGTTCGAGGCGGCGCAACTGTGCGGCATGGGCGCGCGGGTGCTGTCCTGGCGGGACGGTGAACGACGGATGACCGATCTCGCGCACGTCACCCAGTTGTTGCAGGACGTGGCCCACAACGAGCAGTTGGGCTTGCCGGGACTGCGGGATTGGCTGCGCAAGCAACGCGAAGAGCGCAGCGGCGAAACCGAACGCAACCGTCGACTCGACAGCGACGCCACCGCCGTGCAGGTGATGACGGTGTACGCGGCCAAGGGTTTGCAATTCCCGGTTGTCTATCTGCCGTTCGCGTTCAACCGCTATATCCAGGACCACGACATGGTGGTGTACCACGATGGCGACGTGCGCTGCCTGTATGTCGGCGGCAAGAACGGGCCCGGCGCCCCAGTCGCCAAGCAGCAGGGCCGCCGGGAGGACGCCAGCGACATCAGCAGGCTGAGCTATGTGGCGATGACACGCGCCCAGTCGCAGATGGTGGTGTGGTGGGCACCGTCCCGCGACGAACCCAACGGCGGGCTGTCGCGGCTGCTGCGTGGCCGTCGCCGCGGCGAGCCACTTGTGCCCGACAAGTGCTCCCCACCAAAGATTTCCGACGATGACGTGATGGCGAAGTTCCGGGAGTGGGAGTCCGCGGGCGGCCCGGTGATCGAAGCATCGGTGATCGCCGCCGCCGCGTCAGCGCCGGTCAAGCCGGCCCCGCCGAACCTGGGGATACGGCACTTCCACCGCAATATCGACACCGGATGGCGGCGCACCTCGTACTCAGGCCTGATTCGCATGGCCGAGACAACCGGGGTGACCAGCGAGCCGGAGACAACCGAGCTCGACGACGAAACCGGCGATATTGCGTTGACCGAGAATGCATCCGAGCCCTCGGTGGTATCCCCGATGGCCACGCTACCGAGGGGCGCGACGTTCGGTTCGTTGGTCCACGCGGTGCTCGAGAAAGCCGACCCGTTCGCCGACGACCTTGCCGTGGAGCTTCAGGCTCACGCTTCGCGCGAACTCAACTGGTGGTCGGTGGACGTCACGCCTTTTGATCTGGCGGCGGCGATGCTGCCTCTGCACGACACGTCGTTGGGCCCGCTGGCCGGCGGCCTGACATTACGGCAGATCGGGCTACGGGACCGGTTGCGCGAGTTGGACTTCGAGATCCCGCTAGCCGGCGGCGATCAGCGTGCCGGTGCGCCGGACGTGTCGTTGTCCGATGTCGGGGAACTGCTGGGCGCTTACCTACCCGACGTTGATCCTTTCGCGCCGTACGTCGATCGATTGACGTCGGCTGCGTTGGGTAACCAGCCGCTGCGGGGATACCTGTCCGGTTCGGTCGATGCGGTGCTGCGGCTGCCGGATCAGCGCTACCTGGTGGTGGATTACAAGACCAACCACCTCGGCGACAATGCCGCCGACTATGGGGCCGCGCGGATGGCTGAGGCGATGCTGCACTCGGACTATCCGCTGCAGGCACTGCTGTACACCGTTGTGCTGCATCGTTTTCTGCGGTGGCGGGTGCCTGGCTACGATCCTTCGTTGCACCTCGGCGGGGTGCTGTACCTGTTCGTGCGGGGCATGTGCGGTGCGGAGACGCCGGTGATCGACGGGCACCCGTGCGGCGTGTTCAGCTGGCAGCCACCTAGTGGGCTGGTGGTTGCGCTCTCGGACCTGCTCGATGCGGGGAGGCAAGCGGCGTGACTTCTGTCGAGCTTGCCGTCGTTGCCAGCGGTCTTTTGGCGGTGTTCAACGAGGCCGGCGTGCTGGATGTTTCGGACGTCCGCGTCGCCGACCGGATCTGCGTCCTCGGCAAGGAGTCCGACGAACGCGTGGCGTTGGCGGTGGCGCTGCTGGTGCGCGCGCTGCGCGGCGGATCGGTGTGCATCGAGTTGGCGACCATCGCGTCTGACATCGCCGTCGACGACGTGCCGTGGCCCCCGGCTGAGGGTTGGTTGGCGGCGGTTCGGGACAGTGCGTTGCTGGACCAGGTGTTGCATCTCTACGACGAGCGACTGCTCTACCTCGACCGGTATTGGCGCGAGGAGAAGCAGGTCTGCGACGACTTGTTGGCGTTGCAGGTAACCAAGCCGGCAGTCGATGTGCCCGCCTCCGAGCGACTTTTCCCGGCCGGTTTCGAAGAGCAGCGCGAAGCCGCAGAAATCGCACTGGCTCAGGCGGTCACGGTGCTGACCGGGGGTCCCGGGACCGGGAAGACAACCACGGTCGCACGACTGCTCGCGCTGCTCGCCGAGCAAGCGCAGCTTTCCGGTGCATCCCGGTTGCGGATCGCGCTGGCCGCGCCGACCGGGAAGGCGGCGGCCCGGCTGGCCGAAGCCGTACAACTCGAAGTGGGCCGGTTAGATGAGGCCGATCGTGTGCGGCTCGCGGGGCTGCAGGCGATGACGCTGCATCGGCTGTTGGGCAGCCGGCCGGACACCTCGACCCGGTTTCGGCACGATCGCGGAAACCGGTTGCCGCACGACGTGATTGTGGTCGACGAGACGTCGATGGTGTCGCTGACCATGATGGCGCGGCTGCTGGAAGCGGTGCGGCCGGATTCCCGACTGATTCTCGTCGGTGACGCCGACCAGCTCGCGTCGGTGGAAGCGGGTGCCGTGCTCGCCGACTTGGTCGAGGGCATCTCATCGCGCAGCGATATGCGGGTGGCGACGCTGAAGACCTCGCACCGGTTCGGCGAGTCGATCGGTCTTCTCGCCGAGGCGATCCGAGTCGGTGACGCGGATACGGCGTTAGAGCTGTTACACGCAGGTGGTGAACATATCGAATTCATAGAAGCCGACGATGCATCAGACGCGTTGCGATCAGTATTGTTGCCGCATGCGTTGCGACTGCGCGAGGCGGCGCAGTGCGGCGCCGATGACGTCGCGCTGGCGACGTTGGATGAGCACCGGCTGCTGTGTGCACACCGAGAGGGGCCGTTCGGGGTCCGGCACTGGAATCATCAAGTCGAGCAATGGCTTTCCGACGCGACGGGCCAGCCGCCGTGGTCGGAGTGGTATCCCGGGCGACCGCTGTTGGTGACCGCTAATGACCACGGGCTGCATATCTACAACGGCGATACTGGCGTGGTGGTCGCGCGCTCCGACGGGCTTCGAGCCGTCGTCGCTGGTGCCGGCGGACCACTGGACTTCGCGACCAGCCGGCTCTCCGACGTCGAGACCATGCATGCGATGACGATTCACAAGTCGCAAGGTAGCCAGGCTGACGAGGTGACCGTGCTTATGCCCAGCGAGGATTCGCGGTTGTTGACGCGGGAGTTGTTCTACACGGCGGTGACTCGAGCGAAGCGGAAGGTGCGGGTGGTGGGATCAGGGGCGGCAATGCGGGCCGCGGTAGAGCGAAGAGCACTGCGAGCTACGTCGCTAGAGGTGCGATTGCGAAGATGGCTGGGTTCGGGGGCGGATGTCAACGCATAGTACGGATAAGCGGGTAGGCGAATTTTCCCAGGAACGCGGCATTATCCTGCGCATTTGTCGAATCGTGCAACGAAGTCGCTCATGACAGTTGTGCCCAGTATTCCGTCAGTGCGCTCGATTCAAAACGCTCTCGAGGACATCCTGGAGCGATCCGCGAGAGCCTCTGCCCGTAGAAGCTCGGACCGGGAGCGGTCCCGCCTCCGAAATCTGACCGTGCTGGCCGGACCCCATGAACTGTTCCACGGGGTCCGGCCAAGTGCGCCAAGCCAGCCGATGCGCGTTCTAGGGTGGCCTCCGAGGGCACTTCAGCCACGCGTGCCGAGCGCACCGACCCGCAGGCCGACGGTTTGGGCCGTCTGCCGGTCAACCCTATGCCCCACCCATTCGGCGAAGGGGGCGTCCTGGTACCGCCCCGGTCCGTGTGGTCGAACGCTTGCTGAGCCAGCAACTGGCGCATGTCCTAGAGGGAGCGGTGGCGGGTGCGAGGGAAAAGAGGTCTATGACTAACACATCTTCTGTCGCTCATTCTTGGGATGACTACCTGCCCTGGAACGATGCGGTTGCCGACGTGATCTATCCGCCCAGCGAGGACGGAAAGCCGGCCTACATGGACATGGAGACGGCCGAACTGCGCGCGATAGCGGAGCACGCCGGTCATGTTGGCGAAGACGCGCGAGAAGCCCTCGCCGCGGCAGTGCGAGCGGTGACAGCCGGCGACAACGGCAACTTTTCCCTGGAGCGCCTAAACGTCCGCACCAAGATGTGGTCCTCCTCCAAGAAGAAGCACCCTGAGCCGCCGCCGTGTTTGGCATTCTTGGCCGTCACCGCGCTGGCTGCCGAGGATATGGGCACGTCGGATGACGACATCGCCGGCCATGCGTATTACGCCCGACTCGCCAAGTTGTTGGGACGCGCCAACGACGATCACGGTGTGCGCCAGCAGTACGCGAAATACGCCGAGTTCCTGTGGCGATGCCTCAATCGCTGGCTGGAGGACCTCGACGGCGAACGCGGAATTCCGACCGCGTACGCGCTCACTCACCGCTACGTTGGCTTGCCGGTGTCGCAGGCCTTGGTGCGGGAGGGCGACCGACGCAAGTTTCCAGCGATGTTCGCGCAATTCGGACTTAGTCCCGGCATGCAGATCGCCCCAGAGGATCTCGTCGGCTATCTCAATCATTGGCTAAGCGGCGAGGGCTCGCCCGCGTCGTCGTATCTGCGCAGTCTG
>NZ_JBYCLA010000532.1:0-3242 GCF_057473665.1 Mycobacterium sp. TH-M25 | reverse complement strand
GCCCTCGCGCTCGTTCTCCTGGCCTGCGGACCCGTCACCCTCGAACTCCCATACCACACAGGAGGTCATCCACATTCACGTCAGTAGAGCCCAATCTTTATCGTCACGATCTCACCGGTCCTGCGATATTCATACCAGTGGAATGGGCCGAACTGATGTCGGATTGTCTCGGTGCGCTCGATTGGAACCTCGTAGACCAGACTGTTGCCTTGCCGCTCGACTGGCGCGCTGTGAGAGACTAAGTCACGAAACACGTTGACGTTCGTGATGCCGTGTTTACCGGACACCTTGTCCCATCCCCAGCCATCATCTGGGGACATCGGGTCCCAAAACCCACGTCGAAGCACGACACGATTACCTGCCAAGTCCGTTGCCTCGGCGATGATGTCATCCCTGGGCGGTCCTTCCAGCCCCGGTCCCTGTTTGAAATTGTGGTCGACCAACTGAGCGTTACCGTCGGGCTCCTCGCCGAAGGTGAAGCCTTCGAGTCCGGCGGTGGCGGTGTCGAGTTTGGTGGCGATCTCGCGGTCGGCGTCCACCAAGCCCATCACCCGGTGCCGGATGAAGTTCGTGTGGCCGGTGGCGGCCTTCTGCCGCTCGGCCAGCTCGGCGTCGGTGTGGCTGGTCCGGGTGTCGGTCACCCCGTAGGTGTCGCTGACGTTGAACCCGTCTCGTTCGGCGTCGACGACGGCTTCGAGCACCCCGTCGCGGTGGACGGTCAGCTGGTCATAGCCGCGCTCGGCGATCCCGGCGGCGGCGTGCAGCTGATTGGCCGGGGCGATGATCGTGGTCACGTCACCGGTGGTGCGCGCCTGCAGCGCATCGGCGGCGTTGCCCTCCCACACGGTGCCGCCGGGAAGCGCGGCCTCGTCGCGCACCTCGGTGAACCCAGCCACCCATCTGTCGGCCATGGTCCGCCAGCGGGCGGCCGCCTACGTCAGGTGATCGAAGCTGGCGGACTTGACCTGCGGGAGGGTGGGGATCGCCGGGGTTACATCGGCCATGGCTACGCCAGTATCGGCACTTGCGGCAGCTGCCTGGCAGAGCGGGTTTCGTTGTTGGAAACTTTGGTGGCGGCCCTCCCCAATTTGATTCCGGTGGTCCGCAGCCGCGACGCCGCCGCCGTGTTGACCTTCCCGGCCAGCACGTCCAGCCTGCCCACCGATGCCGCGTTCGCCTGCCGCCCCGATGCCGCGACTACCGGAGCACCGGCGGCGAAGCCGTCGGCCAGCACCCGCACACCATCCGGGGTGACCGCTATCTGGGCCGGGGCCGTCATGCGGCGAGCGTAACCGATGCGGGCGGGGACGTCACAGCAGCTCGACGCCCGGTCGGAGCTGCGTGCCACCCTGGCGGGAATGGGGGGTGAAACACCGGAGCCGGACCCGCTGGCTGCCCTGCGGTCCCGGTTCGCGTCGGGGTGTGCGCCGGAGGTCGCGGTCGGGGCCGGGTGGCACAACGTGCTGGTGTCGATGGACCGGGCGCTGGGGACGGTCGCGCCCGATTCGCGGTACGAGCAAATCAAGGTCTCGTGGGGCTGTCTGGTCGTCGGCACGACGCACGACGGTGAGGGCGCAGACGTGGACGGCATCGTGCTGGGCGCGGTCGCCCAGGCGAGCCGGACATGTGAGACGTGCGGGGTCGCCGGGGTTATCCGGTCGCGGCGGACGTTTAGACTAAGCAAATGTCCTAAGTCAGGTCAGGCGGTGACCGAAGCCGCCGCGGTGTGCACAAATCCGCCGCTGACCGTCGGGGACATCATCGACAGGCTGGAACGCGATGGTGCGCCTATTTCCGCATCGCTCCTCCGGTACTGATCACCAACGGCCTTCGGCTCGCCGTTCGACCCCGGCCCTGAGACCGATCATGGCCTCGGCTCAGAACAGCCCGACCGTGCGCCCGTTCTCGTCGATGTCGATACCGTAGGCTGCCGCGGTCTTGGTCAGGCCAGGCATCTGCTGGATGGTGCCGGTCAGCGCCACCAGCCAGCCGGCCCCGGTGTAGGCGCGCATGTCCCGGATCGGGATCTCGAAACCGTCCGGGGCGTTGAGCAGCTTCGGATCCGCGGATAGCGAATACTGGGTCTTCGCCATGCAGACCGGCAGGGCACCGAGCCCCTGAGCCTCGAAGGCGGCGATCTTCTCGGCGGCCGCCGGGTGGTACTGCACGCTGCCGGCGCCGTAGATGCGCCGGGCGATGGTCTCGATCTTGTCGCGGATCGTCGCCTCCGGCGCATACAGCGGCCGGTAGCCGGAGGGCTGATCGGCGGCGACGGCAACGGCCTCGGCGAGTGCGGTGGCGCCGTCGCCGCCCCTCGTCGGGCCCTCGCTGAGTTCGGCGGCGAACGCCCCGGCGTCCAGCGCGAGCTTACGCACCAGGTCGCACTCCTCGTCGGTGTCGCTGGGGAACCGGTTGATGGCGACCACGCACGGCAGGCCATAGACCGCGACGTTGTCGACGTGGCGTGCGAGGTTGGCGATCCCGGTCTCGATCGCCCGCAGCTGCTCGGCGCGGTCCGCCTGCGGGTCGGCGAGGCCGCCGTGATGTTTGAGTGCCCGCACGGTCGCCACCAGCACACACGCATTCGGCGTGAGCCGGCCCGCCGGGCAGACGATGTCCATGAACTTCTCCATGCCCAAATCGGAGCCGAAACCCGACTCGGTGACGACGTAGTCGCCGACCTTCAACGCCACCCGGTCGGCGACCACCGAGTTGTTGCCGTGCGCGATGTTGGCGAACGGCCCGGCGTGCATGAACGCCGGCTGGCCCTCCAGGGTCTGCACCAGGTTGGGATGGATGGCGTCGCGCATCAGCACCGTCATCGAGCCGGCGGCGTTGAGGTCCTCGGCCGTCACCGGCGCGCCGTCGCGGGTGGCCCCGACGGTGATCGCGCCGAATCGGCGGCGCAGGTCGGCCAGATCCGACGCCATGCCGAGGATCGCCATCACCTCCGATGCTGCGGTGATGTCGAACCCGGTCTCCCGCGGCACGCCGTTGACGTGGCCGCCCAGGCCGGTCACGGTGTGCCGCAGCCCACGGTCGTTGATGTCCAGGCAGCGTCGCCAGGTGATCGACAGCGGATCCAGGTTGAGTTCGTTGCCGTGCAGGATGTGCGCATCGATGATCGCCGCCAGCAGATTGTTGGCCGCGGCGACCGCGTGCGGGGCACCGGTGAGGTGCAGGTTGGTGTGCTCCTTCGGGACGATCTGGGCGTAGCGGGCGCCCGCCGCTCCGCCCTGCAT
>NZ_JBYCLA010000531.1:0-5092 GCF_057473665.1 Mycobacterium sp. TH-M25 | reverse complement strand
TGTTCAAAGACCTGCACCGCCATCCCGAACTGGGGTTCGCCGAGACCCGCACCGCAGGGATCGTCGCGCGGGAATTGACTGGGCTGGGGTTCGCGGTGGAGACCGGGATCGGCGGCACCGGCGTTGCGGCAGTGCTGCGCAACGGCTCCGGGCCGACGGTCATGTACCGCGCCGACATGGACGCCCTGCCGGTTGCCGAAAACACCGGCCTGGACTACGCGAGCTCGGTAACAGTCGCCGGCGAAGACGGCACCCCGTTACCGGTAGCGCACGTGTGCGGGCACGACGCCCACGTCACCTGGATGTTGGGAATGGCCAAGGTGCTGGCCGGCGCGACCGACACATGGTCGGGCACCGCTGTGCTCGTCGGCCAGCCGGCCGAGGAACTGATCGCCGGCGCGCAGGCCATGGTCGACGACGGCCTCTACGACGTGGTGCCCAGACCGGATCGCCTCGTCGGCATGCACACCGCGCCTGCCCCGGTCGGCATGGTGGCCGCCGCCGGCGGCCCCACCATGGCCGGCTCCGACCAGGTGGACATCGTATTTCGCGGCGTCGGCGGCCACGGGTCGATGCCGCAGCTGGCCAAGGATCCGGTGCTGATGGCCGCCCTGGCCGTCGTCGAATTCCAGACGATTGTCAGCCGGATGATCGCCCCGCACGAGACCGCGGTGCTGACCGTCGGTGCGGTGCAGGCCGGCTCGGCTCACAACGTCATCCCAGCGCAGTCGCTGCTGAAAGCCAACCTGCGCTGGTTCAACCCGCAGGTACGCGATCAACTCCTCGACGGGATCAAGGCCGTCTGCAACGGCATCGCGCACACCTACGGGATGCCCGAAGACCAGCTTCCCCAGATCACGCTTCCCGGCGGTTGCACGCCGCTGGTCAACGACGAAAACTTATGCGCCCGCCTGGCCGCGGCGCTCGGCAAGGTGATCGGGCCGGACCACGTCCTCACGCAGCTGCCGCCGGTGACGGCGTCGGAAGACTGCCAGCTGCTCAAAGGCCCCCACCATGACGTGCCGCTGGCGTACCTGTTCGTCGGGGTCGCCGACCCGCAGCTGTGCGCCGACGCGCTGGCCGCCGGAAAGTTCTTCCCGTACTCGCCGCACAGCCCGGACTACCGGGTCGACATCGCGGCGATCCCGTTCGGGGCCAAAGTCGCCAGCCATGTCATGCTCGATCTCCTCGCGACGTGAGCGAGGTTGGGTAGCGAAGTCACTGTTCGTCACGGACCGACCCACCTAAAAGTGTCTTGTATGCCGAACGGAAAAGGCGTGGCCTGCCGACCGTGCGTCCGGGTAGGCCGCGGCTGGGCCCCGACAGCACATAGCTGGCATGCCATATATGCGGCATAATGGCACCGTGAAGAAGACGACGATCTACCTCGACGACGGCACCGACAGCCGACTCATCGAGATGTCAAGGCGGCGTGGCCGTTCACGCGCTGCACTGATCCGCGAAGCCGTGGAGCGCATGATCGTCGACGACGATCGTCCGCCACGCCGGCCCCGGCCGCTTGGCGCCAGCGCACACTCGGACACCTCTGAGCAGGTAGACGAGATCCTTGCCGGGGGATTCGGTGAGTGATCGTCCTCGACACCGGCGGGCTGTACGCGCTGCTCGACTCCTCCGATAACCACCACGAAGCCGCACATGGGGCTATCAACAAATATGACGGCCCGCTATTGCTGTCACCATTGATCCTGGCCGAGACCGACTACCTCGTCTCCAAACGTCTCGGTCAGCGCGCTGAGCGTGCTTTCCTGGCCGAGGTGACCGACAAGGTCTATCGGCTGGCGGGCTTCGACGATGACGACATGCAGTCGGCGGCGAACCTCGTGAACACCTACGCGGACATGAACATCGGGATCGCGGACGCTTCGGTGGCAGTGATCGCGGGACGCTACCGAAGCGTCGACCTCCTCAGCGTCGACGCCCACTTTCGCGCCATCCGACCCCTCTGGGGGCAAGCGTTCAGGCTGCTTCCCGTCGACCAATGACGTGGATCGATCGGTGCAATGCCGGCGTTGCGGAAACCGCCGTCGGTAATCAAGTTGTGCACCAGATTGCGCCCATGACCTCAGTCCCAAGAAGGGCGAACGATGAGCGAGCCACCGGTCCGCCGAAGCCCGTCATGTGCGAGCAGTAAAGCACCTAGAGTCGGCGACGTGTCCTCACTGAATACCGCGTCCGGAACTGTCAATACCGCTGATCTCGGTGTCACGCTCATGCACGAGCACGTGTTCATCATGACCACCGAGATCGCGATGAATTACCCCGAAGCCTGGGGCGACGAAGACAAGCGGGTGGCCGACGCCATCGACCGGCTCAACGAACTCAAGTCGCGCGGCGTCGACACCATCGTCGATCTCACCGTGATCGGGCTGGGCCGCTACATCCCGCGGATCGCGCGGGTCGCCGCAGCCACCGACCTCAACATCGTCGTCGCCACCGGCCTCTACACCTACAACGACGTCCCGTTCCGGTTTCACTACGTGGGCCCCGGCGCCGAACTCGGTGGACCGGAAACCATGACCGACATGTTCGTCCGAGACATCGAGGAGGGCATCGCCGACACCGGCATCAAGGCCGGCATCCTCAAGTGCGCCACCGACAAACCCGGCATCACGCCAGGCGTCGAGCGGGTGCTGCGCGCCGTCGCCCAGGCGCACAAGCGCACCGGGGTGCCGATCTCCACGCACACCCACGCCGGCCTGCGGCGCGGCCTGGAGCAGCAGAAGATCTTCGAAGAAGAGGGCGTTGACCTGAGCCGGGTGATCATCGGCCATTCCGGCGACAGCACCGATGTCGGCTACCTCGAGGAGCTCATCGCGGGCGGCTCTTACCTCGGCATGGACCGGTTCGGCATCGACACCATCTTGCCGTTCGAAGACCGGGTCAACATCGTCGCGACGATGTGCGAGCGCGGGCATGCCGACAAGATGGTGCTGTCGCACGACGCCAACTGCTATTTCGACGCGCTACCCGAAGAACTCCTGCCGATCGCCGCACCGAAGTGGAATTACCTGCACATCCACAACGACGTCATCCCCGCGCTCAAGCAGCGCGGCGTCACCGACGAGCAGCTGCACACCATGCTCGTCGACAATCCGCGCCGGATCTTCGAACGGCAGGGCGCCTACGCGTGAGCGCGCCGGTCCCGCCGATCGGCGCCCAGATCTCCGCGCTGGCCGCGCTCGCTCCCGACGAGCCCGCCGTCACGTGCGACGGGCGCACCCTGACCCGCGGCGAACTCGACCGCTCGACCAACCGGCTGGCGCGCGCCTACGCCGAGCGCGGCGTCGGCATCGGCGACTACGTGACCATCGTATTGCCCAACGGCATCGAGTGGATTCAGGCCGCGGTGGCGTGCTGGAAGCTGGGCGCCGTGCCGCAGCCGCTGTCGGCGCGGCTGCCCGACGCCGAGCTCGCGGGGCTGCTGGAGCTGCGGCCGCCGACGCTGTTGGTCGGTAGGGTAGATAGCGAAATACCCAGCTTGCCAACCGGTTTCACTCCAGATCCGTCCTTGTCCGATGCTGCGTTGCCCGAGGCCGTGTCGCCGGTGTGGAAGGCGATGGGATCGGGTGGCAGCACCGGTCGTCCGAAACTCATCGAGTCCGGTGGCGACAGCCGGATCCCGCCGGCGATCGGCTATCCGCTCGGCGCCCAAGAGGGCGACGTGACACTGGTCCCGGTTCCGTTGTCGCACAACACTGGATTTACCACCGCGACTATCGCGCTGCTGATGCGCCAGCACCTGATCCTGATGAGCCGATTCGAGCCGACGACGTTTCTGCGACTGATCAGCGATCACCGTGTCACGTTCCTGACCACGGTGCCGACCATCATGCAGCGGTGCTTGCCGGTCTATTACGACAACCCCGACGCCTTCGACCTGTCGTCGCTGCGCCGGTTCTGGCATTTGGGCGCGCCGTGTCCGCCGGCAGTCAAGCAGGCCTGGATCGACCTGCTCGGTCCGGAGAAGGTGTGGGAACTTTACGGCGGCACCGAGTTACAGGCGCTGACGTTCATCTCTGGCGACCAGTGGCTGACGCACCGCGGCTCGGTCGGCGTCGTGGTGGCTGGCGAGATGAAGGTGCTCGACGACAACGGAAACCCCTGCGCGCCGGGCGAGGTCGGCGAGATCTACCTGCGGCCGAGCCCAGGCAGCGGCCCCACCTACCGCTACGTCGGCGCGACCGCCAAATCCCGCGATGGCTGGGAGTCGTTGGGCGACCTCGGTTACTTCGACGCCGACGGATTCCTCTACATCTCCGACCGCCGGGTCGACATGTTTACCGTCGGCGGCCGCAATGTCTACCCCGCCGAAATCGAGGCCGCGCTATCCGAGCACCCAGATATGCTGTCCTGCTTGGTCGTTGGCGTGCCGCACGAGGACCTTGGCCAGGTGCCCTACGCCCTGGTCCAGTCTGGCGCCGAGTTGGATGAGCAGACGGTGCAGGCATTTCTGCGCGAGCGCATCGCCGGCTACAAAGTCCCGGCGACTGTCGGATTCGTCGACGCTCCATTACGCGACGACGCCGGCAAGGCCCGCCGCTCCGCGGTCCGCGATCGCATCATTGCGCAGCGCTCCCCGGCCGGCGGGGAGACCGCCACCGCATCGCAATGATTCCCGTCGTCGGCTGCGGACGTCATGGCGCGATTGCGTCTTCTTGACGCGGGCTCACCGTCGGCTCTGCGCCTGCCCTACCGCGCGATTCCCAGCGCCGCAATGCATCCCGGCACGGTGATTCGACCAGCGCGTAGCTCACCGCGGCAATCGCAAAGGTGAAGATCAGCGTCAGCGTAAGCACCTCGGGCAGGTGACCGTGGAACGCGAACTGACCGATGACGGGGAACACCATGGTCAACGCCGCGAGATGCCAGATAAAGATGCCATAGGACCAGCGGCCCAGCGTCACCATCGGGGCGCTGCCCAGGAATCGGTGGCTGTCGTCGCGCCGGTCGAGCACCAGCGGCGCGACCAGTCCTGCAGCCACCAGTGCGCCCATCGCGGTTTTCACGGTGAATTGCGCAGCGCTACTCGGGACTAAACCGGCCGGTCCGGCCAGCGGCGAGGCCGCGACCA
>NZ_JBYCLA010000530.1:0-12716 GCF_057473665.1 Mycobacterium sp. TH-M25 | reverse complement strand
TGCGCGACTTTCTGGCCGCCCATTCCGAGGGCGCGATCGCGACCGAGGGCAGCCGGGGCTAAGACACAGCCCGGTTGATCGGCCGTCGAAGAGGGTCCCGTATCGGTCGGCGCGCTACATTCGAGATAGAGCCGCGCAAGGTCGCCTCGCGAGCGCTACTGCCGCGCGCGTTCGTGTCGAGAAGGTGCGAAGCGACGCCGAGAGGAGGTGGTGATGGTCGAGCGGGGACACGTGTTCCGCCGGGCCTTCTCCTGGGTTCCCGCCCAATTCGCCTCCCAGAGCGATGCGCCGGTCGGCGCTCCGCGGCAATTCGGCTCCACCGAGCACCTGTCGATTGAGGCGATCTCGGCCTTCGTCGACGGCGAGTTGCGGATGAATGCGCATCTACGGGCCGCCCACCACATCTCGTTGTGCCCGGACTGCGCCGCCGAGGTCGAAGGCCATCGTCGGGCCCGCTCCGCGCTGCGCGATTCGAACCCGATCAGAGTCCCCAGCGCGCTGCTCGGTCTGCTCTCGCAGATCCCGCACGGCCCGCCCGAGGGCGAGGCCGAAACCGAGCGCCACCACCAGCTGCCCGACCCCCGTGCGCCCGGTCCCCGTGCGCCCGGCAACAGTGGCCCGCCCCCAGATCGTGGCCGGCCGACGACGATGCGCGGCCGGTTCTCCGACGGCAACAGGCGCGAGCGCCATTAGCCTCGGTAGGGTGGTGACCAGTTTGGCCAAGCCGGTGCTCGGCGCCGTGCTCGAATCCATGGTGCTGGTGTGCTCAGCGCTCGGAAAAGGATGACGTGAGCTCCGATCAAGACAACAACGGCGCCCCTCGGTTGGCGCCGCGTCCCGTGTCCCGCCCGCCCGTCGATACCGCGACCGGTCAGGCCTTCGGACGGCCCGACGGCGTGCAGGGCTCGTTTGTCGCTGACCGGGTGCGCCCGTCGAAGTACCGCGACTCCGCTGAGTTCAATCCGCACACCGCACCCGCCGACCCGGTTCTGACCGAGGCGTTCGGCCGCCCCTTCCCGGGCGCCGACTCCCTGCAGCGTCACCCCGCTGATGCGGGCGCCCTCGAAGCAGGTCGAGTCAACGGCGAAATCGAAGACCCCGAAGACCCGTGGCGCGACCCCGGCGCTGCCGCCGCTCTGGGTGACCCGGCGGTCACGCCTGCGGTCCAGGGCGCCGTGGCGGGCCGGGATGTGCTCGGGGTGCGCGATGTGCTGTTCGGCGGCCGGGTGTCGTATCTGGCGCTGCTGGTGCTCGCCGTGCTCGCGTTGCTCATCGGGTTGGTCGGTGGCGTGGTAGGGCGCAAGACGGCCGAGGTCGTCGAGGCCTTCACCACCTCCAAGGTGACCCTGTCGACCAACAACAATAGCGAATCGCCAGCTGGCCGGTTCGCTAAAGTCGCTGCAGCAGTGGCTGATTCGGTGGTAACCATCCAGTCGGTCAGCGATCAGGAGGGCATGCAGGGTTCGGGCTTCGTGGTCGACGGTCGCGGTTACATCGTCACCAACAACCACGTCATCTCCGAAGCGGCCAACAGCCCGAGCCAATTCAAGACCACGGTCGTCTTCAACGACGGCAAGGAAGTTCCCGCCCACCTGGTCGGTCGCGACCCCAAGACCGACCTGGCAGTCCTCAAGGTCGACAACGTCAACAACCTGACGGTCGCCAGGCTCGGCGACTCCGACAAGGTACGCGTCGGCGACGAGGTTCTGGCCGCCGGTGCGCCGCTGGGTCTGCGCAGCACCGTGACGCACGGCATCGTCAGCGCATTGCATCGCCCAATTCCATTGTCGGGCGAGGGTTCCGACACCGACACCGTCATCGATGCCATCCAGACCGATGCCTCGATCAACCACGGAAACTCCGGCGGTCCGCTGATCGACATGGACTCTCAGGTCATCGGCGTCAACACCGCCGGCAAGTCGCTGTCCGACAGCGCCAGCGGACTGGGTTTCGCGATCCCGGTCAACGAGGCGAAAGTCGTCGCGCAGGCGCTGATCAAGGACGGCAAGATCGTTCATCCGACGCTGGGCCTGAGTGCCCGCTCGGTGAGCAACGCGATCGCGCAGGGCGCCCAGGTCGCCAACGTCAAAGCCGGTGGCCCCGCGGAAAAGGGTGGCATCAAGGAAAACGACGTGGTGGTCAAGGTCGGCAACCGTAAGGTGGCCGACGCCGACGAGTTCGTGGTCGCGGTGCGGCAGTTGACTGTTGGACAGCCCGCCCCGATCGAGGTGGTCCGCGACGGCCGACACCTCACCCTCATGGTGACCCCGGGGTCGGACGGCGGCTAGTGTTCGCCAATGTCGGCTGGGGCGAGATCCTGGTCCTCATCGTGGTCGGCCTGGTCGTTCTGGGACCCGAGCGTCTGCCCGGCGCGATCCGGTGGACGTCCACCGCGTTGCGTCAGGCCCGCGACTACCTCAGCGGAATGACGACCCAGCTGCGCGAGGACATCGGACCGGAGTTCGACGACCTGCGCGAGCCGCTGTCGGAGTTGCAGAAACTGCGCGGCATGACACCGCGGGCGGCCTTGACCAAGCATCTGTTCGACGGCGACGACTCGCTGTTCCGTAGCTTCGACGATCAGATCGGCAGCCCCGCGGACAATATTGCGCGCCAACCGGTCACGCCACCGCCACCGCCGCAACCGTTCAGCGGGCCGGCGCCGTTCGACCCCGACGCCACCTGAGCTCAGCGCCGGCTGGTGTCCAATCCCAGTGACATGCCGGCCAATCCACGGCGGCGGGCGGACAGGCTGTCGGCAACCCGCTGCAGCTCGGTGCCCACGGGCGAGTCGGGAGCGCTGAGCACTACCGGCAGGCCGGCGTCCCCCGCGGCGACCAGCGCGGGATCCAGCGGAATCTGGCCCAGCAGTGGCACGTCGGCGCCCATGGCCCGGGTCAGTCGCTCGGCGACCTGAGCGCCGCCACCTGCGCCGAACACCTGCATCGTCGAACCGTCCGGCAGCAACAGCCCGGACATGTTCTCCACCACGCCGACGACCCGTTGCTTGGTCTGCAGGGCGATGCTGCCGGCCCGCTCGGCCACCTCGGCCGCGGCCAGTTGCGGTGTCGTGACGACGATGATTTCGGCGTTCGGGATCAGCTGAGCGACCGAGATCGCGATGTCACCGGTGCCTGGCGGCAGGTCCAGTAGCAGCACGTCCAGGTCGCCCCAGTACACGTCGGCCAGGAACTGCTGCAGCGCCCGGTGCAGCATCGGCCCGCGCCAGACCACCGGGGTGTTCTCCCGGGTGAACTGCGCGATCGAGATGACCTTCACCTCGTGTGCGATCGGCGGCAGGATCATCGACTCCACTTGGGTGGGCCGGTCGGTGGTGCCCATCATCCGCGGAATCGAGTGACCGTGGATATCGGCGTCGAGCAGCCCGACCGAAAGCCCACGCGCGGCCATCGCCGCGGCCAGGTTGACCGTCACCGTCGATTTGCCGACGCCGCCTTTGCCGGAGGCGATGGCGTACACCCGGGTCAGCGAAGCCGGCTGGGCGAACGGGATGACCGGTTCGCGGGAATCGCCGCGCAACTGTTTGCGCAACTCGGTGCGCTGCTCGTCGTTCATCACGTCGAGGCTGACCCGGACGGTGCCGGTGCCCGGCACGTCGGCGACCGCTTGGCGGACCCGGTCGCTGATCTCGGTCTTCTTCGGGCATGCGGCGGTGGTCAGGTAGATCTCGACGTGCACATCGCCGTCGGGGCCCACCTCGATACCCTTGACCATGCCGAGTTCGGTGATCGGGCGGCGCAGCTCGGGATCGATCACCTTGGCCAGCGCGGCGCGAATGAGTGCAGTCGGATCGGACATCACTGCCGAGTCTAGAGCGCGTACGGAGGCGGCCGGTCAGGCCGGGGGAGCAGCCGGTGGCGCGAAGGGCGCGAAGGGCGCGAAGGGGTTCGGTGGGGCAACCGGCGGTGGAAATATGCCGAACGGAGCCGGTGCCGCCGGTGGCGCCACAGCGCTCGGCGGTGGCGTGTTGATCTGCGCGGGCCCCGGAGCCTGCTCCCCGATGCAGATCACCGTGCACGACGGGTTGTAGCCGCTCGGACCCTGCGCCGACCACGGTTGGCCGTCACCGGGGTTTCCGCTGAGGTCGATCAGCGGCATCCGGGCCAGCGGGTCGGCCGACGACAGTCCGTGCATGTTCAGCGGCAGGTTGGGCCCGAGGCCTTCGGCGTGCTCGAGGTGGGCGTCACCCAGCGGTGGCGCCGGCCCGACAAGCGGCGGCAGATCGACCGGCACCACGCCGGTGGCGTAGGCCGCGGCCCAGCCCAGCACGTTTTGGGCGTAGGGCATCGAGTTGTTGTAGCGCAGGATCGACGACAACACCTGCGACTGGTCGCGCAGGTTCAGGTGGCCGCTGCACAGATAGCGGGCGGCGGCCAGCGTGGCGTCGTAGAGGTTCTGCGGATCGGCGACCCCGTCGCCGTCGCCATCGGAGGCGTAGCGCGCCCAGGTGCCCGGCAGGAACTGCATCGGCCCCATCGCGCGGGCGTAGCTGACGCGTCCGGATGCGACGCTCTGGACCACCACCTCGTTGCCCGGAAGCGTGCCGTCCAGCGTCGGCCCGAAGATCGGCCGCACCGCAGTGCCGCGCGCGTCGGTGGCACCGCCGCCGGCATGGCCGGACTCGATACGGCCGATCCCGGCCAGCAGATTCCAGCTGATGCCACAGGCCGGGTCGGAGACCGCCATCATCCGTTCGGCGTTGCGGTACGCGGTCAGCGCGACCGTCGGAATGCCCAGTGCGCCTAGGTTGCTCACCACGACGGTCGGCGGGGGAGCGGCCGCGGCGGCTTCGGCGACGTGGAAGCCGATCGTGGGGTGCGTGACGGCGACCACCAGCGGGCCGGTCGGGTCGCCAGAGGCTCGCGCGACGGCGGCAACCGGGGTGATGGCGGCGTCGTGCACGGTCGATTTGGCCAGCGGGAACGGCGGCGCGCCGGCGCCTTCGACGCTCGGATAGATCAGGCAGGCGATCATCACCACTCCGAACGCCGACGAACTCGCGGTGCGTGTCAGAGTGTGCTGGACAGTGCGACGGGCGGACTGAGAAGTCGCCGCGATCGCGGCCAGCGCCACCGGGATTCGGGTGGCCTGCATGCCGCGAGTCGCAGCGTCGCGACCGGTGGACGCCGTATGGACAACGGCCGCAGGCACTTTCGGGGCTTTTGCCATGCGCAGTACCCGCCTCCGCATGGTTGCAAGGGCCGGACGTGCGCCCATGCGTCCCCCTCCCCGCACTCGACCTGCCTAGTCCCGCGTGAGCCTCGTGAACTAGGTCACCATACCTAACACCGGTGACTCCAGTGACAACAATTGCGGAGTCTCTGCCTGTCAAAACACCGCTTCTGCCCAGCTGTGTCAATTAGACGAGGCGGCGTGTCGGTCCGCGTCGTCATCGGCGGGACCGGAGGCCTCGGCCAACCGCCTTTCCAGCAGGCCGTGCAGGTCTTCCAGTTCGCGGCGCAGATACTCGCGGGTCTTGACGACGTCACCGATCGCCAGTCGCAGCGCCGCCAGTTCGCGGGCCAGATACTCGGTGTCGGCCTTGGTCTCTGCGGCGCGCCGCCGGTCCTGCTCCAGCGCGACCCGGTCCCGGTTCTCCTGGCGGTTCTGGGCCAGCAGAATCAGCGGCGCCGCGTAGGCGGCCTGAGTGGAAAACGCGAGGTTGAGCAGGATGAACGGGTACGGGTCCCAGCGCAGGGTGACCGCGAAGATGTTCAGCAGGATCCACACCAGCACCACGAGGGTCTGCATCAGCAGATAGCTTCCGGTGCCGAAGAAACGGGCGATCGACTCGGTGAACTGGCCGACGGCGTCGGAGTTCAGTCGCGGTGTGGGCACCCGCGAGATGCGCGGCGTCGACAGCCGCGACCGCGGCGGCGCGGATTTGCTCACGACTGGCCTCCTGCGGCGTCCAGCGCGGGTTCCTCGGTGGTGTCGCGCCAGTCGTGCGGCAGCAGATGGTCGAGCACGTCGTCCACGGTCACCGCGCCCAGCAGATGATGCTGCGCATCGACCACGGGACCGCAGACCAGGTTGTACGCGGCGAAGTAGCGGGTCAGCATGGCCAGCGACGTGTCGGGCTCCAGCCAGGGCAGGTCGGCGTCGACAAGACCGCCGACCAGCATCGACGGGGGTTCGCGCAGCAGCCGCTGCAGGGCCACGCAGCCCAGGTACTGACCGGTCGGGGTGGCCGTGGGCGGGCGGACCACCAGAATCAGCGACGACAGCGCCGGCGTCAGGTCCGGATCGCGAACCCGGGCCAGTGCCTCGGCGACCGAGGTGTCCGGCGTCAACACGACCGGTTCCGGGGTCATCAGCCCGCCCGCGGTGTCGGGCGAGTGCTTCAACAGCCGCCGCACCGGGTCGGACTCCTCGGGGTCCATCTGCCGCAGCAGTCGCTCGGCCAGCGTCGGCGCCATCGTGCCGAGCAGGTCGGCGGCATCGTCTGGGTCCATCTCTTCGAGGACGTCGGTGGCGCGTTCGTCACCCAGCTGCATCAGCAGCTCGGCCTGTTCTTCTTCCGGCAGCTCCTGCAGGATGTCGGCCAGCCGGTCGTTGTCGAGCGCGGAGACCACCTCGTAGCGCCGCTTGGCCGGCAGCTCACGCACGGCGTCGGCCACCTCGATCGGCCGCCACTTCTCGAACTGGTGTAGCAGTTGCGCGACGGCCTGGCCGGGCATGGCCAGCGCCGACGGGGTCAGCCCCTGCACGTTGCGCCAGCCGACGATATGGCTGCTGCTGCGCCTGCCCAGGCGTCGCGGCATCCGCACCGAGACCCGGGTGACCATCCAGTCGCGGGTCCGGGCCTGTTCCAGGCCGAGGTCGGTCACGACGACGTCGGTGTCGGCCAGCTCCGGCAGCTCGGGATCGTTGACCCGCACCTTGGTGTCGATGATCTGGCCCAGCACCAGCACTTCGCCGGGCCGCTGCTCGAAGCGCAGCATCGAGACGTTGTTGGTGGCCAGCGTCACCGCTTGCGGCTCGATCGCGGAGACTCGCAGAATCGGAACGAATATCCTTCGCCGCGAGGCCATTTCGACGACGAGCCCGAGCACGCGGGGTTGCTGGCGCACGATGCTGATGCTGACCACGACGTCGCGAACTCGGCCGAGGGCCTCGCCCATCGGGCCCAGGACCTGCATGCGCGCCAGGCGCGCGGCGTACACCCTGTTGATCGAGGCCATAGGTACACAGGGTATGCAAGAGGGGTGAGTGTGGTGTGAACAACGCCTACCGGCCCCGCCGCACGTGCCTGTCTGTGCCGGGCAGTAGCCAGAAGATGATCGACAAGTCCAAAGGACTTCCCGCGGACGAGGTCTTCCTCGACTTGGAGGACGCCGTCGCCGCGGGCGCCAAGGCCGACGCCCGCGGCCGGGTGGCCGCCGCGCTGGCCGCGCCCGGTTGGGCCGGGCAGCTGCGCGGGGTTCGGGTCAACGACTGGACCACGCCGTGGACGCACGCCGACATCATCGAGGTGGTCGCCGCCGTCGGCGCCGCACCGGACGCCAGGCTCGACGTGGTGGTGCTGCCGAAAGTCTCTGACGTTTCCCATGTCCAGGCGCTCGACCTGCTGCTGACCCAACTGGAGACGGTGCACGGACTGCCGGTTGGCGAGATCGGCATCGACGCGCAGATCGAAGACGCCCGTGGGCTGAGGAACATCGACGCGATCGCCGCGGTGCCACGGGTCCAGGCGTTGGTGCTCGGCCCGGCGGACCTGATGGCGAACCTGAACACCCGCACGCTGGTCGTCGGCGAGCAGCCCGAGGGCTACGACGTCGGCGACGCGTATCACCACGTGTTGATGACCATCCTGGTGGCCGCCCGCGCCCACGGTAAGGCCGCGATCGACGGCCCGTACCTCAAAGTGCGCGACACTGAGGCATTCCGGCGGGTGGCGGGCCGGTCGGCGGCATTGGGCTACGACGGCAAATGGGTGCTTCACCCCGACCAGATCGCGGCCGGCAACGAGATCTTCAGCCCGCGACAAGCCGATTACGATCACGCGGAACTGATCCTGGAGGCCTACGAGTGGCACACCTCGGCGGCCGGCGGCGCGCGGGGCGCGGTGATGCTCGGCGACGAGATGCTGGATGAGGCCAGCCGCAAGATGGCTTTGGTGATTGCCGCGAAAGGACGAGCGGCGGGTATGCAGCGCCAGGGCCGGCCGTTCGAACCGCCGACCGGCTAGTGGATGAATGTCGGCGAATGGAACGCCGCGGCGGTGACCACCACCAGCACCAGCACGAGTAACGTCGCGGCGGCGGCGCCGATCGCGACCCCGGCGATCGCCATTCCGCGGCCCTGCTCGCCGCTCTGCTTGATCTGACCGAGCGCGATGCCGCCCAGCACCGCGCCGATGACCGGAATCAGTAAGCCTACGAAGCAGAAGACGGCCAGCGGAATCCCGAAGACGACGCCTGCGATCGAGGTGACCAGCGACGCGACGGCCAGGCTGTTGGTCCGCTGCGACTGATAACCGCGGTAATACGGGTCGTAGGGACCCGGGTAGGGCGGTGGGCTCGGATAGCCGTACGGCGGCGGCGGTGGTGGATAGCCCCCGTAAGGCGGCGGCTGCCGGCCCGGATACGGCGGGGCCGGGGGGTACTCCGGGTAGTTCAGCGGCGGCTGCGGATCCACCGGCGGGTGCTGGTACGGCGGCCACGGGCCCGACTGATCGCGGTAGGGGTCGCCGCCGCCCGGAGCTGTCATGTGTCTCAACCTACCTAGATCGCCGACATTGATCCTGCGCTCAGGGCGTCGTCGTCTCGCGCTTTTGCGCCGTGGACGCAGAGTCATCAGGCGAGCGCGCCGCGCGGTTTGACGGTGGCCGCCCCCGGTCGCGGCGAACAGCGCACAATAGAACTTATGAGCAGCCCATTCCAGCCAGGACAGGTTCCCGGCGCCACCCGCGGCGCCCCGTCCGGGAGTCGGCGGGCTCCCGGACTGCCGACACCGCCGAAAGGCTGGCCGGTCGGGTCGTACCCCACCTACGCTGAAGCCCAGCGAGCTGTCGACTACCTCTCCGATCAGCAGTTTCCGGTGCAGCAGGTCACCATCGTCGGCGTCGACCTGATGCAGGTGGAGCGGGTGACCGGACGGCTGACCTGGCCAAAGGTGTTGGGCGGCGGCATCATCAGCGGCGCCTGGTTGGGTCTGTTCATCGGCTTGATGCTCACCCTGCTGTTCTCCAACCCGCATCCGGTGGAGGCGTTGACCACCGGACTGGTCGCTGGTGTGTTCTTCGGGCTGATCACCTCCGCGATTCCGTATTCGATGGCGCGCGGTACCCGCGACTTCAGCTCGACGCTGCAGTTGGTGGCCGGCCGATACGACGTTCTCTGCGACCCGCAGAACGCCGAGCAGGCCCGGGATCTGCTGGCCCGCCTGGCCATCTGAGTCGTGCGTCGCCAGTTGGGCGGCCTCGCGCTGGCCGCAATGTCGGCCGTGTCGCTGTTGTCCGGCTGCGGCTGTGGCTCCGGCGACGACGGTCGGGTGATCAGCCTCTACACCCCGGCGGGAGACGGGGCGACGTTCAGCGAGCTGGCCGACCGTTGCTCCGGTGAGTTCGGCCGCCGGTTCACCGTCCGGCAGTTCAGCCTGCCGCGATCCACCGATGACCAGCGCATCCAGTTGGCCCGTCGGCTCAGCGCCGACGACCACGCGATAGACATCATCGCGATGGACGTGATCTGGACGGCCGAGTTCGCCGAGGCGGGCTGGGTGCTGCCGCTGTCCGACGATCCCGCGCACCGCGCGGAGGCCGACGCCGGCACCGACACGCTGGCCGGGCCGCTGTCCACCGCGACGTGGCGGCACCGGCTCTATGCCGCACCCTTCGCCAGCAACACCCAATTGCTCTGGTATCGGCCCGATTTGATGGACACGCCGCCGGCGACCTGGGATGCCATGATCGCCGAGGCGACCCGGTTGCACGCAGTGGGCGGACCCAGTTGGATCGGCGTGCAGGCCAACCAGAACGAGGCGGTGGTGGTGTGGTTCAACACGTTGCTGGAAAGCGCGGGCGGCCAGGTGCTGTCCGACGACGGCCGCACCGTCACCCTCGCCGACACTCCCGAACACCGGGCCGCGGCCGTCAAGGCCCTGCGGATCATGAAGTCGGTGGCCACCGCGCCGGGTGCCGACCCGTCGGTCACGCGCAGCGACGCCGGCTCGGCACGGTTGGCATTCGAGCAAGGCAGGTCCGCTCTCGAAGTCAACTGGCCCTACGCGCTGCCGTCCATGCTGGAGAACGCGGCGAAGGGCGGCGTGCCGTTCCTGCCGCTGAACCGCCGCCCGGATCTGGCCGGCAGCATCAACGACGTCGGCTCGTTCACGCCCACCGAGCAACAGTTCCGTGCGGCATATGAGGCCAGCCGAAAGGTTTTCGGCTTCGCACCCTATCCGCGTGTGCAACCCGGACAACCGGCCAAGGTGACGATCGGCGGGCTGAACCTCGCAGTGTCGGCGACCAGTCGTCACGCAGCCGAGGCGTACCAGGCGATCCGGTGCCTGCGCAGTCCGGCGAGCGAGAAATACTTGTCGCTGAACGGCGGCCTGCCGGCCGTGCGCGCCTCGCTGTACGACGACCCGCAGTTCCAGGCGAAGTACCCGATGTATGACATCATCCGTCGGCAACTCGCCGACCCCGCGGTGCGGCTTGCCACGCCGGCCTACCAGGCGGTGTCGACCCGGATCGCCGCAACGCTGGCTCCGATCACCCGGATCGATCCGGCGAAGACCGTCGACGAACTCGCGGTGCAGGTGCGCAAAGCGTTGGATGGCAAGGGCTTACTCCCATGAGCGGCGACGATGCAGAGCGGCGCCTCGCCTTTGTCCTGGTCGCGCCCGCCGCGCTGCTGCTGGCGGCCGTCACGGCATATCCGATCGGGTATGCGGTGTGGCTAAGCCTGCAGCGCAACATCTTGACCGCGCCGAGCGAGACCCGGTTCGTCGGCCTGGGCAACTATCAGACGAGCCTGACCGACCGCTACTGGTGGCTGGCATTGGCTGTCACGCTGGCTATTACGGCTACCTCGGTGTCGGTCGAGTTCGTGCTCGGCCTGGCGTTGGCGCTGGCGATGCATCGCACGTTGGTCGGCAAAGGACTGGTCCGCACCGCGGTGCTCATTCCGTACGGCATCGTGACGGTCGTCGCGTCCTACAGCTGGTTCTACGCGTGGACACCGGGCACCGGATACCTGGCAAACCTGCTACCGCACGGCACTGCGCCTCTGGCCCATCCGGTTTCGTCGCTGGGCGTGGTGGTCCTTGCCGAGGTGTGGAAGACCACGCCGTTCATGTCGCTGCTGCTGTTGGCCGGCTTGGCGCTGGTGCCGGCGGATCTGCTGAAGGCCGCCGAGGTGGACGGGGCCGGCGCCTGGCGGAGGCTGATCTCGATCACGCTGCCGCTGATCAGGCCGGCGATACTGGTGGCGCTGTTGTTCCGCACCCTGGACGCCTTCCGGATCTTCGACAGCATCTACGTGCTGACCGGTGGCACCGGCAATACCGGATCGGTGTCGATTCTGGGCTACGACAATTTGTTCAAAGGCTTCAATGTCGGACTCGGATCAGCGATTTCGGTGCTGATCTTCTGCTGCGCGACGCTGATCGCGTTGCTGTTCGTCAAGGCGTTCGGCGCCGCCGCACCCGGTGGCGGCGATGCGCGCTAGGCGTATCGGCACGCGTCGTGCCGCAACCTGGGTGGTCGCCGACGCCCTGGTGCTGATCTACGCGCTGACCCCGGTGCTGTGGATTCTCAGCCTCTCGCTCAAGCCGACGTCAACGGTCAAGGACGGCAAGCTGATTCCGTCGTCGCTGACCTTGGACAACTACCGTGGAATTTTCCGCGGAAATTATTTCAGTTCGGCGCTGATCAACTCGGTCGGAATCGGCGTGCTCACCACGCTGATCGCGGTGGTGATCGGCGCGATGGCGGCGTATGCGGTGGCGCGACTGGAGTTCCCCGGAAAGCGGGTGCTGATCGGTGCGGTGTTGCTGATTTCGATGTTCCCGGCTATCTCGCTGGTCACCCCGCTGTTCAACATCGAACGCCGAATCGGGTTGTTCGACACCTGGCCCGGGTTGATCATCCCGTACATTACGTTCGCGTTGCCGCTGTCGATCTACACGCTGTCGGCGTCCTTCCGGGAGATCCCGTGGGACCTGGAGAAGGCGGCGAGAATGGACGGCGCGACAACGGCCCAGGCGTTCCGCAAGGTGATCGCGCCGCTGGCGGCGCCGGGAATCGTCACCACGGCGATCCTGGTGTTCATCTTCGCCTGGAACGACCTGCTGCTGGCGTTGTCGCTGACGGCTACCAAGGCGGCGGTCACCGCGCCGGTGGCGATCGCGAACTTCACCGGCAGTTCGCAATTCGAGGAGCCGACCGGGTCGATAGCCGCCGGCGCGATGGTGATCACGGTGCCGATTATCGTGTTTGTTCTAGTCTTCCAACGACGGATTGTCGCGGGGTTGACGTCGGGTGCGGTGAAGGGATAGCGATGGCCGAGATCGTGTTGGACCGGGTGACCAAGAGTTATCCCGACGGCGCGCAGGCCGTGCAGGAGTTCAGCCTCACCATTGCCGAGGGCGAGTTCGTCATTCTGGTTGGCCCATCCGGCTGCGGAAAATCGACGACGCTGAATATGATTGCCGGACTTGAAGATATCACCTCGGGCGAGTTGCGCATC
>NZ_JBYCLA010000529.1:0-5962 GCF_057473665.1 Mycobacterium sp. TH-M25 | reverse complement strand
ACCCACCACGCCGGCCACCGCACCGTCGCGCTCGTAGTAGGCGAGAAACTTGCGGCCGTCGTCCTCGACGATGTGCACGGTGTCGGTGGCGACGGGTTCGCCCAGGCACTGGATCTTGACGTCGTACTGATCGCTCCAGAAGTACGGGACCACCACGCCTGCCCGCGCATCCTGGCCGAGCATGGCGGGCACGACGGCGCGGGCTTGGTCGGCGACATTGCTCCAATGTTCTACGCGCACTTGCTGTCCCTTGGTGTCACGCCATGACGCCACGTCGCCGAGCGCCCACACGTTCGGTGCGCTGGTCCGGCCGACGGAGTCGCAGATGACGCCGTTGTCGACCTCGATGCCGCTGCCGTCGAGCCAATCGGTCGCCGGCCGCGACCCGATGCCCACCACGACCAGATCGGCATTCACCTCGGTGCCGTCGGTCAACAGCACCGAGGTGACGTGGCTGTCACCACGCACCTCGGCCACGCCGACACCGGTGCGCACGTCGACCCCTTCCGCACGGTGCAGCCGGGCCACCAGGGAGCCGATCTGCTCGCCGAGAACCCCGGCCAGGGGCGCGGGCTGCGGCTCGACCAGCACGACATCGACTCCGAGTCGACGCAGACTGGCCGCCACCTCGCAGCCGATGAATCCGGCGCCGACAACCACGGCGCGCTGCGCTTGCGAGGCGTGCCGGCGCAACGCCAGACTCTCGTCGAATGAGCGCAGTACCCGGATGCCCGCCAGGTCGGGGAACGCCGGAATGCGCCGTGGCACCAGGCCTGTCGCAATAACGAGTTCGTCGTAACCCAGTACCGATCCGTCTTCGAGCGTCACGGTCCGCGCCCCGGTGTCGATGCCGGTGGCGGCCGCGCCCAATCGCACAGTGATGTTCTGCTCGTCGTAGAACGCGCGCGGCTTGAGCGTCACGTCGTCGACCTCGCTGCGCAACACCTCTTTGGACAGCGGGGGGCGGTCATAGGGCAGGTGCACCTCATCGCTGACGATGGTGATCGGACCGGCGTATTCGGCCCGACGCAACTGCTCGGCGGTCCGGGTCGCGGCAAGTCCGCCGCCGACGATCAGGATGCCGTTGTCGCCAGGGTTCGTGGTCATTGGAGAGTTATTACACGATTGTGGTGGCCGAGGAGTCGCTCACCCCTGCGCGTGCGACCGGTCGATCAGGTTCGACAGCACGACGATGCTCTCGCTGCGTTCGACGGCGGCACTGGTGCGAATCCGTTCCAGCGCGTCCTCGAGATGCGTCATGTCGCGCGCCAGCACTCGCAAGAGGGCGTCGGCGGTGCCGGTAACCGTCGCGGCGCTGACGACTTCGGGGATGTCGAGCCAGGCGCGACGCAATTCGTCCGGCGAGATTCGGCCGTGGCAGAAGACCTGCACATAGGCCTCGGTCCGCCACCCCACCGCGTTGCGATCGATCACGGTGGTGAATCCGCGGATCACTCCGCGCTCGAGCATCCGGTCGACGCGCCGCTTGACCGCCGGCGCCGAGAGTCGCACCCGCTCACCGATGTCGGCGAACGTCGCCCGCGCGTACTGAGCCAACTCGGCCAAAATCTGCTCATCGATGTCATCCAACCGATCTATCACCCCTCCATACGCAACAGATAGCTGTATCATGCCATTTTGAGCAATGAATAGGGTGCAATAACGCAATACAAAGTGATGCATTGCGCGGCGGCGTCTCCTACCGTTGATTCCATGACGACCGTTGCCGATTCGGGGACCCACACATGGCGTCAGAGCGTCGAACGCACAGCCACCGTTCGGCACTATGTGATGACGCCGCCGCGGTTCTTCGCGGTCGACTACGCGATCAATCCGTGGATGGACACCACGACTCCCGTCGATCCGGCAGTCGCGTCAGCCCAATGGCAGCAGCTACCCGACCTCTACCGGCGGCTGGGGCATACCGTTGATCTGGTTGACCCGGTGCCCGGCCTGCCGGACATGGTCTTCGCCGCCAACGGCGGGTTGATCATCGATGGCAGGGCGGTAATTGCGCGCTTCAAATACCCTGAGCGCAAACAGGAGTCAGCCGCATACGCCGCGTGGCTGCGCGCGCACGGCTACCGGCCACACCGGACCCGCCACGTCAACGAAGGCCAGGGCGACCTGTTACCCGTGGGCGACGACATCTTGGCCGGTTACGGTTTCCGGACCGACCTGCGGGCACACGGCGAAATAGCCGGGATCTTTCGCCGGCGGGTGATCAGCCTCGAACTGATCGATCCGCGCTTCTACCATCTCGACACCGCGCTGACCGTGCTCGACGACAACACCATCGCCTACTATCCGCCGGCGTTCAGCTACGTCTCCCGCGCGCACCTGGAAACCCTGTTTCCCGATGCGATCCAGGTGGACACGACCGACGCCTTCGCGTTCGGCCTGAATGCCGTCTCCGACGGCCGCCACGTCATACACCCGGCCGCGGCCGTCGGCTTCGCGCGGCAACTGACCGAAGCCGGCTTCGTGCCGATCGGTGTCGACATGCCCGAGCTGCTCAAGAGTGGTGGATCCGTCAAGTGCTGCACGCTCGAGGTGTATGCGTGACCGCATCGCGCACGGTGGTGGCCGGCAGTGGTGAACTGACCGGGTCGGCGATCGCGCTCGACGAACGCTGCTGCGCGCACAACTACTCGCCGCTGCCCGTGGTGGCGGCCGGCGCCGAGGGATGTTGGATCACCGATGTCGAAGGTCGCCGCTACCTCGACTGCCTGGCCGCATATTCGGCGGTCAACTTCGGGCACCGCAACCCCGAGATCACCGCGGCCGCCCACGCGCAACTCGACGTCCTCACGCTGGTCAGCCGCGCCTTCCACGCCGAACCCCTGGGACGGTTCTGCGCGTCGCTGGCCGCGTTGTGTGGCAAAGACATGGTGCTGCCGATGAACAGCGGTGCCGAGGCGGTCGAGAGCGCGCTCAAGGTAGCGCGCAAATGGGGCACCGACGTCAAGGGTGTTCCCGCCGGCTCGGGCAATATCGTGGTTGCCGACAACAACTTTCACGGCCGGACCATCAGCATCGTCAGCTTCTCGACGGATCCGACCGCCCGCGCCGGCTTCGGGCCGTTCACCCCGGGCTTTCGTTCAGTGCCGTTCGCCGACGCCGGGGCGCTGACCAAGGTGATCGATGAGCACACCGTCGCCGTCTTGCTGGAGCCCATCCAGGGCGAGGCCGGCGTCATCGTGCCACCGGATCACTATCTGCCGGAGGTGCGTGAAATCTGCACGGCCCGAAACATTTTGATGATTGCCGACGAAATCCAGTCCGGCCTGGCTCGCACCGGGCGCACATTCGCCTGCGATCACTGGGGGGTGGCCCCCGACATCTATCTGCTGGGCAAGGCTTTGGGCGGCGGTGTCGCCCCGGTGTCGGCGGTGGTGGCCGACCGCGACATTCTCGGCGTGCTACATCCCGGTGAGCACGGTTCGACGTTCGGCGGTAACCCGTTTGCCGCGGCGATCGGCAGCACCGTGGTGTCGATGCTGAACCGCGGCGAATTCCAGCAGCGTGCCGCACGACTGGGACGACGACTGCATTGGCGGCTGCGTGCGCTGATCGGTCAGGGCGTGCTCGACGTGCGCGGGCTCGGGCTCTGGGCCGGCGTCGACATCGACCCGGCGCTCGGAACCGGCAGGCAGCTCAGCCTGCGGCTGGCCGAACGCGGCGTCCTGGTCAAGGACACGCACGGGTCGACTATACGGATCGCACCGCCGCTGGTGATCACCGATAGTGAAATCGATTGGGCCATCGATCAATTAGCCGCGACATTGACCGAGCTGGCGAATTAGTACTTCAACACGCCCTTGTCGACCGGAATCTGCGCTCCGGTCAACGTACCCGAGCCATCGCCCGCGAGCCACGCGACGACGTCGGACACTTCGGCGGCACTCATGAAACCTTTGGGCTGCAAAGGCATCGGGCCGAAGCTATGGATGTAGTGCGGGTGCTTTCCGAACACCTGCATCATCAGATCAGGCTCGACCATGGGTGTGTCGATCGAATACGGGTGGATGGAGTTGACCCGGATACCGAACTCGGCGAGTTCGATGGCCAGTGAGTTGGTCAGCCCGGTGAGCCCGTGCTTGGACGCCGAATAGTGACCGTTGCCGGGCGTGGCCTTGAGTCCGGCCGACGAGCTGACCACGACGATGGAGCCGCCGTTGCCGGCCTCGATCATCGCCGGCACCGCCGCGCGCACCGTACGGAAGGTTCCGGTGAGGTTGACCCCGATGACGCTGTCCCACTGTTCGTCGGTGAGTTCCCACACCCGTCCCCAGCTGAGCACTCCCGCGTTGGCGATCAGGATGTCGAGACGGCCGAATTGTTCGACGCCATCTGCCACCAGCAGTCGAACCGCTGCGTCGTCACGAGTGTCGACTGCGCGCGCCAACACCTTTCGCCCTTCGGCTTCCACCGCCCGGACGGTCTCGGCCAGATCATCGGTTGTGGCCGAGGGATAGCTGATGCTGTCAGACACCGGTCCGCAGATGTCGAGGGCGATGATGTCCGCGCCCTCGCGCGCCAGTCGGGCCGCATGGGCGCGCCCTTGGCCGCGCGCGGCACCGGTGATGAACGCGACCCGACCCTGCAGGTTTCCTGCCGGTCCCGACACGTCTGCCCCTTTCGCCGCCTGGCGATCAGGCTAGCCGCGAAACTGGAACGTGTTCTATGCGCCTCGTCGCGCGGGAACGACAACGGCGCCCACCCGTTCGGGTGAGCGCCGCATCC
Source organism: Mycobacterium sp. TH-M25 (assembly GCF_057473665.1). Classification (NCBI taxonomy): domain Bacteria; kingdom Bacillati; phylum Actinomycetota; class Actinomycetes; order Mycobacteriales; family Mycobacteriaceae; genus Mycobacterium; species Mycobacterium sp. TH-M25. The sequence goes on along the minus strand of NZ_JBYCLA010000529.1, from coordinate 1,216 downwards.
GACGTTCGAACTACTTGATGATCTTGGTGACCCGGCCGGCGCCGACGGTGCGGCCACCTTCACGAATCGCGAACCGCAGGCCGTCGTCCATGGCGACGGGCTGGATCAGCTTGACCGAGATTTCGGTGTTGTCACCGGGCATCACCATCTCGGTGCCCTCCGGCAACGTCACCACACCGGTCACGTCGGTGGTGCGGAAGTAGAACTGCGGACGGTAGTTGTTGAAGACCGGCGTGTGCCGGCCACCCTCGTCCTTGGACAGGATGTAGACGCTGCCCTCGAAGTCGGTGTGCGGGGTGGTGGTGCCGGGCTTCACGACGACCTGACCGCGCTCGACGTCCTCCCGCTTGATACCACGCAGCAGCAGACCGACGTTGTCACCGGCCTGGCCCTGGTCGAGCAGCTTGCGGAACATCTCGACACCGGTGACGGTGGTCTTGGTGCTGGCCGGCTTGATGCCGACAATCTCGACCTCTTCGTTGACGTTGATCACGCCACGCTCGACACGCCCGGTCACCACGGTGCCACGACCGGTGATGGTGAACACGTCTTCGACCGGCATCAGGAACGGCATCTCGGTCTCGCGGACCGGGTCCGGGATCGACTCGTCGACCGCGTCCATCAGCTCTTCGACGGACTTGACCCACTTCTCGTCACCCTCGAGGGCCTTGAGCGCCGATACCTTGACGACCGGGGCGTCCTCGTCGAACTCCTGAGCGGCCAGCAGCTCGCGGACCTCCAGCTCGACGAGCTCCAACAGCTCTTCGTCGTCGACCATGTCCGCCTTGTTCAGCGCGACCAGGATGTAGGGCACCCCGACCTGGCGGGCCAGCAGCACGTGCTCGCGAGTCTGCGGCATCGGGCCGTCGGTGGCGGCGACCACCAGGATTGCACCGTCCATCTGGGCGGCACCGGTGATCATGTTCTTGATGTAGTCAGCGTGACCTGGGGCGTCGACGTGCGCGTAATGACGCTTCTCGGTCTGGTACTCCACGTGGGAGATGTTGATCGTGATACCGCGCTGACGCTCTTCGGGCGCGTTGTCGATCTGGTCGAACGCACGCGACTCGTTGAGTGCCGGGTACTTGTCATGCAGCACCTTGGTGATAGCCGCGGTCAACGTGGTCTTGCCGTGGTCAACGTGACCAATGGTCCCGATGTTGACGTGCGGCTTCGTCCGCTCGAACTTCGCCTTCGCCACTTCTGTGTCCTCCTG
>NZ_JBYCLA010000528.1:0-3670 GCF_057473665.1 Mycobacterium sp. TH-M25 | reverse complement strand
ATCCTCGTCTCTCCGCGCGACCGCTTTACCGCGTGGCGTGATGACAAGACGAGTCTGCCGCGCGAAGCGTGGGTGCTGATCGGGGCGAACGTGGTGGCCGCGCTCGGCTACGGCGTGGTGTCGCCGGTGCTGCCGGCCTACGCCCGCACGTTCGGGGTCAGCATGGACGCGGTGACCTTCGCGATCACCTTGTTCTCGGTGATGCGGCTGTTCTTCGCGCCGCCCAGCGGGCTGCTGGTGCAGCGGCTGGGGGAGCGGCCGGTCTACGTGTCGGGTCTGCTGATCGTCTCGGCGTCGACGGGCCTGTCCGCATTTGTGCACACGTATTGGGAACTGTTGGTATACCGGGCAATTGGCGGCATCGGGTCGACGATGTTCTTCATTTCAGCGCTGGGCTTGATGATCCGGATCAGCCCGCCCGATGCGCGTGGCCGGGCCGCCGGACTGTTTGCCACGTCGTTTCTGGTGGGCATGGTCGGCGGGCCACTCGTAGGCACTCTGACTGCAGGATTCGGGCTCAGGGCCCCGTTCCTCATCTACGGGGTGGCCATGCTGCTGACGGCGGTTGTGGTGTTTTACAGCCTGCGCCGGTCGACGTTGAGTGCGCCCGCCGAGCTGGTGCATGCGCACACGGAAGTGACGATGCGCTCGGCGCTCACGCATCGGGCGTACCGCGCAGCGCTGGTGTCGAACTTCGCCACCGGATGGTCGGTGTTCGGGGTGCGGATGGCGGTCGTGCCGCTGTTCATCGCGGACGTGATGGGCCGCGGGCCACGCATGACGGGTCTGGTGCTGGCCGTCTTCGCGATCGGCAACGTGATCGTGGTGATGCCCAGTGGCTATCTGTCCGACCGGATCGGCCGGCGTTCATTGCTGATCAGCGGACTGTTGGCCTGCGGGGTGGCGACGGTCGGGCTCGGTGTCTCCACGTCGCTGCCGATCTTTCTCACCGCGGCGTTTGTCGCGGGGGCGGCGTCGGGGGTGTACACGTCACCGCAGCAGGCGGCAATCGCCGACATTCTGGGTAATTCGTCCCGCGCGGGCACCCCGGTGGCGGCGTTTCAGATGATGGCCGACTTCGGTGCGATCGTCGGTGCCCTGGCGGTGGGTCAGATCGCAGAGCATTTCAGCTTCGCCTGGGGTTTCACGGTCAGCGGGTTCATCATGCTGGTGGCCGCCGCGGTCTGGGTGTTCGCGCCGGAGACCTCGACGACGACGGTGGAACCGGCGCTTGATGACGCGGTCTGATCATCGACTTTGATGGCTGACGAGCCGTGGTGTAACTTCGACAGGCACATCTTTGGGGCTATGGCGCAGTTGGTAGCGCACCACACTGGCAGTGTGGGGGTCAGGGGTTCGAATCCCCTTAGCTCCACCAGGAGAAACTAAGTTCTACCTGCTTAGGGCGGGTTTTTCGTATTAGCTGGTTTTGTTCGCGGGGCCGATTCTTGACGACAACCGGCGATTCGGGTGTCCTCACGTTCGGGTATGGGAACATTGGTCCGGCTCGCTGCCGGGAATGCTTGCAGGGTATCGAGGATCGCCCGCGGCTGCCAGAACAGGCGAATCTGGCCTGTCGAAAACGGCGAGATGAGACTGTCGAAAATGGCCAGTTCACGCTGTCGGAAACGTAGACTGTTGCAATGTTCAGTTATCGTGCACGCATCGTCGACGCTGAGTTGTCCGAGCGGCTGACCTCGATCGGTGCTGTCCTCATCGATGGGCCGAAGGGCTGCGGGAAGACGGAAACCGCCCTCCAGCAGGCGAAGAGTTCAGTCCGCTTCGACACCAACCCGAACGCGCGGGCGCTCCTGGGACTCAACCCGGAGGAGCTGTTCGACCAAGAGACGCCGATTCTTTTCGATGAATGGCAGCGCGCGCCGGAGATATGGGACCAGGTGCGGCGGCATGTCGATGATCTGCGCCGTCGTGGCCTGTACATCCTGACCGGTTCGGCAACCCCGAGATATGAGCGCGAGTTGCACTCCGGCGCGGGTCGGATCGGCACGCTCAGGATGCGGCCGATGAGCCTCTTTGAGTCCGGCCATTCGACGGGTGAGGCATCCCTGGCAGCTTTGTTGCGGGGCGCGGATCAAAAAGCAAAGCGAACCGCGATGACGGTCGCGGGCCTCATGGAGCGGATCGTCATCGGCGGGTGGCCGGCGTTGCTCGACCAATCGGAGCGAACCGCCCGGGGCTGGCTTGGCGACTACCTCACGCAGATCGTCGACATCGACATTCCGGACCTCGGCACCGGCAAGCGCACACCGGATCGACTGCGTCGTGCACTCGCATCGCTCGGGCGATCCGTCGGGACACCGATCAAGGTCACCGCACTAGGTGTAGAGATCGCAGGGGACGATCAGCGGGCTCCGGCAAAGGAGACGGTGAACTCCTACCTCGACGCGCTCGATCGGCTCAAGCTGACCGAGAACTCGCCGGCGTGGAAGCCGCACATGCGCTCTCGCACTGAACTGCGCGAAGCGCCAGTCCGTTACTTTGTGGATCCGTCGCTGGGCACTGCCGCGCTGAAGGTCGGATCAAAGGACCTGCTCGCCGACCTCGCGGCCGCCGGATTCCACTTCGAGGCGATGGCAGTCCGCGACCTTCGCATCTATGCCCAACCGCTCGGCGGCGCGATGTACTCCTGGCGTGAGTCTCACGGTCGCAAGGAGGTTGATGCAATCATCGAGACACCGGACGGCTGGGCCGCATTCGAGGTGAAGTTGACTGGCGATCAAAACGTGATCGACAGGGCGGCGAAGGGCCTCCTCGACTTCGCGGCCGACGTCGATGCTTCCAAGCATGGCAGCCCGTCCGCGCTCGTCGTCGTGACTGCGATCGGCGGTGGTGGAAAACGAACGGATGGGGTTCATGTTGTGCCGATCTCAGCACTCGGGCCTTAGCCATCCACACCTCGCCCACCGCAGCGGCACCCGGACGGCTCCACCGGGTGACGACAATTTTGACGACAACCGTCGCCTTCTTGACGGAAAAGGTTAATTCGGGTGTCCCCACATTCGGGTTTTGGGACATGGTGCCGCACGGCCGGCCGAACCGCGGGACGCTCAGCGTTGTCTTCACGCCGGGGGCTGAAGAACAGATCGTTGAGCTAAACCGCTATATCTGCCGCAGCCGGGTCGCTGGAAGTTGCTTCGCGGTCTACGGGAGCGATCATGGTGCACTGCGAGCAGTTGAGCAGGCTGGGGTGGGGAGACGGTCCCGTCGCGGTTGAAGGCGCCTAGCCGACCTGGTGGGCCGGCGATCTTCGGGTGCGCGATTGAGCGGCGGAAATGCTAATTGACTGATTCAATCGATGCTATATGACTGATTTAGAGTCTGCTAATTGTATGATTGGCCGATGCGGTACGCCAGACGTATCATCGACGACGAACTGGACGCGCTGTTCGGACAGGTACCGGCGATCGCCATCGACGGGCCGAAGGCAGTGGGGAAGACGACGACAGCCGAGCAGCGAGTCGTCGGCCTGCTGAGACTCGATGCAAAGCCCAACCGTGAGGCGGTGCACGCCGATCCGGGTCTTCTGTTGACTCGGCCGCGGCCACTGCTCATTGACGAGTGGCAGAAGGTTCCCGAGGTGTGGGATGTCGTGCGGCGTGCTGTCGATGACGATCCGACTGGTGGCCAGTTTCTGCTCGCCGGGAGTGCT
>NZ_JBYCLA010000527.1:0-3371 GCF_057473665.1 Mycobacterium sp. TH-M25 | reverse complement strand
CGGCGCGCGAAGTTCGTCGAGAACTCTTTCGAGCACGGGTAACGCTCGGCGACCGCCGACCCTATCGACGTCTAGCCTCGATTTTTCGCGAAATGTTGAGTGGCGCTGGGTAACACCGCCGCTGATCACATCACGGTGCTGCAGCAGGCGTTGGCCTCGCTGCGCATCGACGCCACCTGGCGCTGGCCACCGCTCGGCGACCGCCTGGCACCGCATCCGAGCCGCCTTCCCCTGACAACACAACCCCACTTCAACGATCACGAAAACCCACAGCCCCCGGGAAAGTCCGCCCACCCGACGACACGGGACAGCCAAACACGCCTCAGGCCTACAAATAAGGCAATCAACGCCTTTCGCGGTGTAGCACCGCCGAACCCCACCGACGCGAATGTTGAGTCCAGTGCTACGGGATGAACACTATTCGCTCGGCGCTGCCGGAGTCGGCCCACGCCGCTTCTACCTCGCGCAGAGGAACTGAGCGGGTCGCGACGTCGAGAGTCCCTTTGTGCACTTCCCTTGCGAGACTCTCGATCTCGTCACGGTATGCACGCCGATCAACCGAGCCTTGGCCCGAGCCGATGACTTGGAGATTGACCGCTCGTAGAGCGGCCGAGGGGATCGGTGATTCGGCTCCTGCCACAGAACCAATTTGAATCCAGACAAGCAGCTGTTCGTCATGGGTACGGTTCGGAATAATCGCTTCGAGCGCATGTTTCGTCGGTTCGCCCCACAAGAAGTCGAGCACGACATCGACATCCTTGCCGGCCTCGCCGAGTTCACGTTTGAGCGTGTCCGGGTTGGCTTCGAGCTCGATGACTTGACTCGCTCCAAGTTCGATGAGCCCCCTACGGGCCGGTTCGACTCGACGCCCAACAGCGACGACCTCGTATGCACCGAGGTGACGAGTCACCCCGATTGCACAACGTCCGGCGTTACCAGTGGCGCCAAGGATGAGCACCTTCTGTCCGCGCTGGAACCGAATGCGCTGACGCAGCGCAACCCACGACGCCATCGCCGGGTTCATCACTGCCGCAATCTGAACCGGGTTGGCCTCTACCGGAAGCGGGATTGAGCGTCGAAGGTCGATCGTGACACGCTCAGCCATGGAGCCTTTGTTCGTATCGGGCAGTAGGAAGTACACGAGTTCACCGTTCGGTAGCCGTCCGACACCATCTATTCCAGGGATCAGCGGCAATTCATCAGAGCTCGTGTAGTGGGTTCCGGCGGCCTGCGAGCGCACTCGTGGCGACAGAGCGGCGGCCAGTACCTCCACGGTTGCCTCGTCCTTGCCAGGGACCTTCGGTTCGGCAACTTCACCGAATTGCGGTGTGGTCCCAAATGTGTTTACTACCGCTGCCTTCACAAGGTCATCCTCCAATGGATTGGTGTTACAAACGGTGACGCCGGTAACCAACGCGTCGTATCTCTGCTTTTTCGACGAGGGCACCGTAAGCCGTGCCGGCTGGGCAGCTGAAGCGACGGCGAGGACGGTGGAGAAGGGCCTCCCACCTCAGGGAATGAGCAGGAGCGCAGCAGTGACGAGCATGACGGCGGCTGTGGCGCCGTGGATGCCCAAGGCAGTGGATATGGAGCCGCCGTTGCGCAGAACGATGGCCGCGTCGACCAGCGGAATGACGGTGGCCGCCAACATCACCCAGCCGATGAGGTGGGTCGCGCCGGCGATCATCAGGATGATGACGTATAGCCCCGTGGCGATGTCGCGCACGCCTTTGACGCTCAAGTAGGCGCCAGCACCAGGTTGGTCCAGATCTGGCTGCACACCGTAGCCGGCGGCGGCGATGCGCGGCGCGACGAGGAAGCGCGCGCCGATGAAAATGATGGCTGTGGCGAGCAGGCCGGCGAGCACGTAGCCGATGGCGGTGATGGTCATGTCGAATACTCCTGGGGTCATTAGCGGATGGGCGAGAACGAGGTCGGGTCGAGCAGGGTGGTCTGCACCTCTAGCAGATCCTCGGAGTGGAAGCCGGCCATATCGGCGGCGTATTGCGGGCTGGTCATCACCGTCTTGGTGAGCTCCTCGGGGTCGGCGCCTGGCGGGTATTCGATCAGCGCGACGAGTCGATGCGCGTCCTCGCCGTGTTCTGTCCACACGCCGTGGGTGGTGACCCCGAATGTGGGGAAGGTCTCCAGGTGCCGGGCCCAGTGCACGGCGTACTGCTGCAGATCGGCGGGCGAGCGCAGGGTGTAGGTCCTGAGCTGAAACATCGGATCTCCTTGGTCGTAGGTGTTAGCAACGCTAGCGTTTAGGGAGCCGCCCGTCAATAGCGGCGCTAGCACTGGTACCAGTGCTACCATCGGGCATGTCCATTGCGGAGCGCCGAGAGCGGGAACGCGAGGCGCGGCGCCGGCTGATCACCGCGACCGCGCGTACCCTGGCCGCTCAGGAGGGCTGGGATGCGGTGACCACTCGTCGGTTGTCCACTGAAATCGAGTACAGCCAGCCGGTGCTCTATAAGCACTTCGCCTCGATGGAGGACATCGTCGATGCCGTCGCCCTGGAGGGCTTTGCTGAACTCGCGCAGGCCCTGGGCGCGTCGCGGCGCGAGGCCGCTGGACCGCGGGAGGCGTTGGCCGCGGTTGCGCATGCGTACTGCAGCTTCGCCAGCGACAACCCGTCGCTGTATGGCGCGATGTTCACCCGGACCACACGACTGCGGTTCGGGGCCGAGGACACTCCAGCGCCGTTGACGGCGGCGTTCGTCGAGGTGCGCGAGGCGGCCGCCGGTATTGGGGGTGAGTGCGACGTTGATACCCTGACCGAGGTGCTGTGGGCCGCGCTGCACGGATTGACGACGCTTAGCCGCAATGGCCGCTTGCGCCCGGGCCGGGAGCACGATCGCATCGACCTGCTGGTCACCCAAATTTGCGCCGCCCGTTCTTGAACCCGCGCCGCCCGGCCCGGCGAGGTATTTTTGTCGCAGAACGGATCACGTCGATCGATGGGTCGCGTTGGAGCGTGGGGTGACAACGTCGCCGGCTGGCGACAGTAGACCACCTCGGGCGCACCATCCCCTGCTCGTCGATACGGACCAGATTCATGGCATCTAGCTGTAGTCCGCGTAGACGTCCGCTGAACGTGAACACTGCGGTATCTCCGCGAGTCAGCGGCTCAGTAGTGGACAGGTCTTCGATGACCTCGAATATGTCGCGTTGCAGCGCAACGACTTCCTCCCTACCTTCCAAGCGGATGCGCGAAGTCAACGGAGTCCGAAAGACAACGTCGGAAGCCAGCACCGGCGCGAGCGCGTCGCCGTCGGCATTTTTTGCGGCGGCGCGCAGTGCGGTGACCGCCGCCAACAATCCCGGTGCTTCTGCTTGGTCAGAACCTGATTTAGGCATCGACACTCCTT
>NZ_JBYCLA010000526.1:0-5478 GCF_057473665.1 Mycobacterium sp. TH-M25 | reverse complement strand
GCCTCACCCAAAGACATCGCCCGCGCGTTGCGGGTGCCGCCGGCCAAGGTCGCCCCGCTGGTCCGGGTGATCGCCGGTGAGGAGCTGCTCAAGGCCGCCGGCACGGTCACGGGTAAATTGATGCGCTGGCTCGCTGAGCGCGGCGACATCCACGCAACATCTGCCGATCAGGCCGGTGAGCAGGCGCGGGAGGCCGCGCATGATCTGCCGATGGCCGATCGCCTGGGCAGGCTGCTGCACGAGGTCGCCGATCGGGCGCCCGCCATCGATCCCGAGGATGTCGACGACGCCGACTGGGTCGAGGACTACCTTCAGATCGCCGATGTGGGGCCCGGCAAGATCTGGTTCGAGAACGGTGTCGGGCCGATCGCCGTGCCGCGCAAGGCGAGCGATCTCGCCCGTCCCGGATGGTCGGCGTTCGTGACCGCGGCCAGGGTTGACTCACGCTGGCATTTGCTCGAAGTCGGCGTCGTCTACCCGTGACGTGTCGAGTCCTGCGGCGTCGCTGCGCCCAGATCGTTGCCAACGCCACAGCTGCCGATCAGCCCCACTTGCGCAGCATCTCCTCGACGCGCTCGCGTACCTGATTTCGAGCGGTTTCGCGGTCGATACCTGACATCAGCAGTTGGTCGTAGTCGGTGTCGACGTGCCGGACCGAGGCCTCAACGGCACGTGTTATCGCATCCGGATCGAGTGCTCGCCCGGCCGCGCTTCGCCCGATCCGCCCGCTGCCGCGGCTCGCCGCGTGACGCGCGATCGACTCGGCCCGGCTGGCGGGGCAGCGGGGAAATCGTGTGCGGATAGCGACGGCAAGATCGGCTTGCAACCGCACGTCCTCGTCGGCGCGTCTCAGGGCGTCCCGCTCCCTGCGGCGGGCGCGCGCCTGCGCGTCGGACAGGCATTCCTGTTCCGCGCACTCGAGCGCATCCGGTTCGACCAGAATTCCTTTGCGCTCGTACCGTTTACGCGACCGGCTCCACCGCACCACCACCGCCGACAGGCCGCTGGCTCGCTTTGCGCGCCTGGTCAGCGCGGCATCGCCGGATGGCAGGAAGACGAGATGTCCCAGATCAGCGCAGGCCACACACAATGGACCCGTGTCCTGCATGAACAACAAGTCGCCCGTATCGCCGCACGATGTGCACGTCCACTCGTTGACCGCCCAGATCACGACAAGGTCCGGCGGACGGCTCTGCCGCTCGACTGTGCGCTGGGACAATTCCGGCGCCACCCAGTGCGTCCGATACGCCAGCTCGATGGCGTCGTCGCCGCTGACGCTGAATCGAAGCGGGCGCCGACCGCGAGTCCGGGCCAGGTAAGCGGTCTCCGCCGGATTGAGCCCCTTGGCTTGCGCCCAGCGCCGTAACTCCGCCATGGCCGCCGTGACCTTGCGCAAGTTTGCCTGGACGACGTGCTCCAACGATTCGACCCGGCCCTGCCGCCACCTGTCCAGGTGTGTGGGCGCCAGCCAGCCCAGGCCGAGCAGCACATCGATCGCGCTGACGAACCGCTGTCGGGTCAGCGCCTCCTCAGCGGTTCGCCTGACTCGCCGCTCCAGATCCTGACGTGCCATAGATTGTTCGAGCCTAATGGGAACCGATCAGCGTGTCCGTGACGCGGGTCGTGCCCATCGGTGGCGAGCCGGTGGTCTGATCTCCATGACTCCAGGTTTCCCGGCGTGTCGTTGCGCGGGTGCCCTTCCACTGGAGAAGGATCCGGTTCGTGGATGATGACATGCTGCTGCAGGAAGTTCGGCGCCTCCGGGCGAAAGGCGCCTCGCCCAAAGACATCGCCCGCGCGTTGCAGGTGCCGCCGGCCAAGGTCGCCCCGCTGGTCCGGTTGATCGCCGCGCAGAACGCCGAGTCGCGGCAGCGGCCCGATGCCGTCGAGTGCTGGATCAGCCCGGGATGGCACGAAGGGCTGATGTTCGCGCCGCAGCCGGACTGGCCGGTCAACCCGGCTGCCGCGGACGGCGCGGGTGGGCTGGTCACGGTGATGGTCGCGCGCCCAGACCAGCGGTCCCGCAGCCGGGTGTGCGTGTACCTGGTCGACACGTTCTTCCTCGGCGTCAAAAACGTGACAGGTCCGGAAACGGTGTCCAACAAAAGGCTGACCAAGCTTCGCGGCACCGTGTTCGCTGGATACGACGATCTCGCCATGTCCGCGCCATTGGAGTTGGCCCAGCATCTGGTGTTCGGTGCTGTCGAGTTCGCGCGGGGGCTCGGATTCGAACCCCATCCCGACTTCGCGGCCACCGCCGATCACCTCGGGGTGTGGTCGGGGAGCTGCCCAATCCAGTTCGGATACAACGGATCTCCGTACTATATCGAGGGCCCCTACGACGACGTCGACGCCATCGCCAGTGTCCTGCCCGGTCGCCGGACGGGATAAAGTCCGCCAGCTATCACGCATCAAGGCGTCGAGACCGCACCGTTGTTTTTCGACGGCCCTCGATGAAGCTGTCGACGGCACGTGAAAACTGACCCCGGCGCGGCATCCGAATTTTGGATCTACTGTCGTTTCCGTGGGTCCGTTGACCTGGGCGTTTAGGTCTTTGTCTGGGCCGCGGCGTTGCCGCGGGCAGGTCACCGACCTGCCCTTTAGGCCCGTCGAAGGGTGCATAGAGGCTCGCGGGTCAAGGGTGGCCGGAAGGCCATCGCGAAGCGACGCAAAGCGCCCTTGACGCGTGAGGGGTGCGCCCGTAGCAGGCGCGGCCCAGACTCCTTCCATCACAACAGAACCCCAGGTAGATGGACCGAAACCCGCCTGATTTCCACCCACGGAAACGTCACAAGAGCCCGAATTTTGACCCCCTGGTCCTCCTAGCTCGGGTAGAGCCAGGACACCCGACCAGGGGGTCAAAATTCGGCTGGCGGATTCCAGTGAACGTCGCAACACCGAGGCTATTGGGAGGTTGCGGTGGAAGCACAGCGAAAGACCCGGCACGGCGACGTGGAGAAGCAGGAGTGGTTCGGTCGGCTGATTGCCCAAGGGGTAAGCAACCGCCAGGCGTGCCGGATCGTGGGAATCAACCGCAGGACGGGGACATGCTGGCGCTATGGGCGCACAATCCGCAACACTGCTGGCGAGGCGGTGCATTATCCAGCGGTGAGTCTTGCAGCACCCAAGCCGCGTCATCCTCGATATCTGTCGCAAGCCGAAAGGACAACGATCGCCGATTTGCACCGTGCGGGTGTCGGTGTGTGTGCCATCGCCGAGGAGTTGGGTAGGGCACCTTCGACGGTCTCGCGGGAGTTGAGCCGCAACGTCGACGACCAGGGCCGCTACTTGCCTGCTACGGCCGAGCGGCTTGCAGTCGAGCGGCAATGCCGGCCGTCGCGCACCCGCCGTGTAGCGGTTGACGAGGAGCTCCATGATGTGGTCGCCGAGCTGTTGGGCAAGCGGTGGAGTCCCGAACAGGTTGCCCATGAACTGCCGGCGTGCTTTCCTGACCAACCCGAGCGCCATCTGTGTACCGAGTCGATCTACCAGGCGATCTATGATCCCCGCACCGATTTAACCCGTCCGGCCAAACGGCGGCGCCGGCGGCGCCGCCGCCGAGTCCAGGGCCTGGAACGCCGTGGTCGACTCACCGCTATGACGATGATCGCTGATCGGCCCGCCGAGGTCGAAGCCCGGGTGCAGGTCGGGCACTGGGAGGGCGATTGCATCATGGGGCCCGGAAACCGTTCGGCAATCGGCACTTTGGTTGAGCGCGTCACCCGCTTTGTGATCCTTATCCATGTCACTACTGGGCGGCCGACCGCGCAGGCCATGTGTGACGGCCTCGTAGCTGCCCTGGGCGCTTTTGCCCCGCATCTGCGTCGGACGCTGACCTGGGATCAGGGCAAAGAACTTGCGCTGCATCAACAGATCACCACTCGCACCGGCACACGCGTGTTCTTTTGTGACGCCCACTCGCCGTGGCAGCGGGGCTCCAACGAGAACACCAACGGTTTGCTGCGCGACTACTTTCCCAAAGGTGTTGACCTGTCCGGTATCTCACTGGAAGAACTGCAGCGAGTTGCCGACGAACTCAATGATCGGCCCCGTAAAACTCTTGGCTGGGCGCGACCGGCTGACCTGATCGCCGATGCCGCCCTAAAGACGGCATAACAGCACGCGCTCGGTTCGGTAGGCTCAGCGTTCATGGCAGAGCCGATGGGCCCCCTTCCTCGGTCTGGGCAGCGCCGACGCGGTCGAACTCGGCGAATTGTTGACCTTCCTTAGCGACTGGTTGGCCAGCGACCCCAACCGGCTTGACGCATCGCTGCACGACTACGTCGCCGCACCCGGCCGCAACGCAGCCGCCTGCCGCATCGACGAACTGCGCGCCGACATTGAACGCTACGCCCGCATCCTGCTCGGCTATGACACAGCCAGCAGGTTCGTCGGATAACCCCCGGTCAGCCCCAAAAGATCGCCGTGGGATCCCGATCCACTTCGGCAAGCAACTCCTCGATATTGGCCGTCGGCGACACCAAATCGTAGGCATGGAAACGCAGGTTGCGGTCGCGCCAATACAGTGACCACATACCGCGGGTTTTCGTATAGCGCAGCCGAGCGATCGGGAACCGAGTCCAGTTCGAGTCCATATCCGCTCGCCATGGCGGCCGGCACTCGACGATTGTCAGATGACGCTCCGCGACGTCCACCTCGACCCGGACCTCGTCACGGATCTGCTCGGGCACCCGGCCTTGGCACCATCGCTGCACTCGCGCAACATCTGTTTCCGGCAGACCCCTCACGCGACTAGTGTGCAACTCGTTCCGTTGCAACGTTCACTGGAATCCGCCGCTGCCGCGCCGGGGTCAGTTTTCACGTGCCGTCGACATCGATGAAGTGCGGCCGCCGAAACGGCCGCGGCCTGAGCTGTCGCCGGCCGATCCGACGTATCTGTTCGGCCCTCGATGAAGTGCGGCAGCCGAAACGGCCGCGGCGTACTGCCAGTACGCGCCGAGCCAGCGCGACCGCCCTCGATGAAGTGCGGCCGCCGAAACGGCCGCGGCCCGCCCACGGCGACATCATCTGCGACAGCGCTGCGGTCCCTCGATGAAGTGCGGCCGCCGAAACGGCCGCGGCAGCCCGGCAACCCGTCGTCGGTGGCGCTAGCCATCCCTCGATGAAGTGCGGCCGCCGAAACGGCCGCGGCAATTCATCGGGGATACACAACCAGATGAGGTTATCGCCCTCGGTGAAGTGCGGCCGCCGAAACGGCCGCGGCGAAGAATGCGAACGCGCTGACCCGGCTCGAAGTCTGGCCCTCGATGATGTGCGGCCGCCGAAACGGCCGCGGCATCCTCGACGGTGTTTTAACGCTGTCGATGTGTATCCCTCGATGAAGTGCGGCCGCCGAAACGGCCGCGGCACCTACCGGTCTGGCATCCGCCAGGCCGGGAAAGCCCCTCGATGAAGGGCGGCCGCCGAAACGGCCGCGGCAAGGTCTTTCATCATTCTGATGGCAGCGTTTAAACCCTC
>NZ_JBYCLA010000525.1:0-3676 GCF_057473665.1 Mycobacterium sp. TH-M25 | reverse complement strand
GCCAATAACGCTGTTGCACAAGGTTGTAGCCATCGAACCAGTAGAACCCCGCAACGGCAAAAGCGACTGCCACCGCCACTGCGGCCAGCACAGCCGGGCCGAGTGCCTGCAGGGCCGCCCTGAAGTTGGCCTGTGCGTGGCGGGAGCCAACCAGTACTGCCAATGCCGGAAGCCCCATCAACATGAGGCCGAAATAGAGGAAAACTCCCCAGCCGAGCAGCAGACCCGCGCCGGCTGCGGCGAGCGCGGGGAACTCCACCGTACGGTGTACCGCCAGCGCCAACAGCGCGATACCCCATGCCGCGACCCCGGCGAAGTATCCGTCCGCGGAGACCGCGACCCAGATCGCCGTGGGCGCTACCGCGACGAACGGGGCTGCCCGTCGCGCCGTAGCCTCGTCGGCCAGCGCGCGGACGGCGATCACTATGGCCGCCGCCGCGCTGGACCCGACCAGCAAGCACAGCAGCCCGGCCCAGGCACCGCCGTGCAGGCCGATCCGGTCCAGCCACACGAACGTCAGCAGCGCACCCGGCGGATGCCCCGACACATGCGTGGTCCAGGAGCTGGGCTGGAAGTCGAGGATGCGACTGGCGAACATGCGCAGCGTTGCTGGGATGTCGGTGACGCCGGGCACTTCCCACAGATACTCATCCCTGGTGGTTAACCGGCCGGCGAAGCCTCGCTGCCAGCCGTCGATCATGGCCAGCGAAAAGGCCCAGCTGCAGGCGGTGGCCCAGGTGCCCAGCGTCAGCACTCGCCACGAAAGACGTTGTGCCACGGTTGGCCCCCACGCCACGGCGGCTACCGCAATGAGAATCGCCGGCACGATTCCCCAGCAGGCATGGACGTCCCAATAGCCGAAGATCGGTGCGGCGCCGGCGTGCATGGCAAACCGCTCCAGCCCGGTGTCTCGCCGCGGATTGATGCCCCAGTGCAATCGCGGCAGCATGAACGCGGCCGCGACCAGGACGACCGCGGCTGCCACGGACAATGCCTCTCGGCGACCGATCTTCACGATCGGTCAGCCTATTGACCGGACCTGTCGAACCGGCGCACCAACGCGGTGCGGTCGACCTTTCCAATGCCACGTCGTGGTAGTGCGTCGACGATGTGCAGCTCGCGTGGTGCGGCCGCGGCGTCCAGCCTGCGGGTGACAAGGGCGCGCAGCATGTCCAGCGTCGGCGGTGCGCAACCGTCGGTCAGTACCACCGCGGCGACTACCCGTTGACCTAGGCGGTCGTCGGCAAGTCCGAAGACCGCACAGTCGCTGACCGCGGGGTGGGTGCACAGCGCGGCCTCGACCGGCCCTGGCAGCACGGTCAACCCGCCGGTGCTGATCGCGTCGTCGGCCCGACCCAGCACTGTCAGCACGCCCGCGCCATCGATAGTGCCGAGATCGTCGGTGTGGAACCAGCCCGGTTCGGCGAACGGGTCGGGCGTGACCGGATTGCGATAGCCCTTGGCCAGCGTCGCGCCACCGATCATGATGTGGCCATTGACCAGCACGCGTAGCCGCACGCCGTCCAGCGGGACACTGTCATACACGCAACCTCCCGCAGTCTCGCTCATTCCGTAGGTGCGGACCACCACGATGCCGGCCGCTGTCGCGGCGTCCAGGATCGGCCGGGGAGCTGGTCCGCCACCAATGAGGACGGCATCCAATTCGGCGAGCGCGGCCGTGGCCGCCGAGTCGGTGAGCGCCTTGGCTAGCTGCGCAGCGACCAGTGACGTGTATCGCCGGCCTGGGCTCAATCGGCCCACCGCGTCCGGCAGTTCGGCGATGTCAAACCCGGCAGAGACATCCAGCTCGACGGGCACCGAACCGGCCAGCGCGCTGCGCACCAGCACCTGCAGCCCGGCGATGTGATACGGCGGCAACGCCAGCAGCCAGCTGCCCGGACCGCCAAGACGGTCGTGGGTGGCCGACGCGCTGGCAGTCAAGGCGGCGGCGGTCAGTAAGGCGCCCTTGGGCGCACCTGTCGTTCCCGACGTGGTGGCCACCAGAGCCACATCGTCGTCGATCTCTTCGCCCACTCGTAAGCCCACGCGCAAAGCACGCAGCGCGGCGGTGGGTTCATGCTGGGCCGGCACCACCACCATCGCGGGATCGCGGCCATCCAGGATCCGTTCCAGCGTGGGCAGCAGCAACGGGGCTGCGGATCCGGACGTGACGCTAAGCGAGCGCAGGACGGCTATGCGGGCTCTCCGTTGTCGCGCGCGTCATCGAGCGGCCAGCCCTTGGCGGCCAACCGTGTCCGCACCCGTTCGATGTCCTGCGGTGACGGCAGCTCGTCGGTGAGCTGGCTGATCAGCACACCGATGTCGATCTTGTCGAACTCGCCGCGCCGGATCACCTCTCTGGCGACGAGTTTCACCTCGTCGTTGGTCAGTCGGCGGGCGAGCAGCGCGAGAACCGCGAAGGTATCGGTCGCTGGGATGCCTTCCGGATACCCCGCGCGCAGCCACGAGACGATTGAAGTCAGGAATCGGTTCACTATGCTGCAATTCTGCGCAGTCGGTGCAACTAGGGCTTAGTTCCCAGGAACGGGTAATGGGTGTGATGCGCGATGAAGTCTTTGGCGATGTAGAGCACCCCGAGGATGACCACCGTAAGAACCACCGCGTAGATCACCCAAGCGAGTGTAACGAGGATCGGCTTGCGGCGTGGGGCGGCGCCGCTGGTGCTGACGTCTGCAGCGCCGTCGGCGTGCAGCCGGATCCCGAGCGCGAACAGCCCCGGCAGTGCCGCACCGGCCAGCATGCTGAAGAGCAGGATCTTGAGGGTGGCCTCGTAGTTGAACCAGGCGCTCATGAGGCGTTCCTTACGCCAACCGTGTGGTGACCGGAGCGGTATCGAGGCAGGGTGGCAGTCAATTTAGGGCCCATATTGGAGGGGGGCTGGTGGTTGTCCGAACCGTCGAGCCCAGCGGTCAGGCTGCCTTCCCAATTGTCGTTGACGTTTTTGTGGTCGACCTTGACCTTGCGTGACCGGATGTAGATGGCCACAGAGACCGCGACCAACAGCGAGAACCCGATGATCGCGCCGGGATAACCACCGATGAGATGCACGATCCAGTAGGTGACTGCTCCCACCGAACCAGCCAACGGAAGCGTGACCAGCCACGCGGTTGCCATCCGGCCAGCCACGCCCCACCGGACCTCGCCGCCGGGTTTGCCCAACCCGCTGCCCAGCACCGAACCGGTGCAGACTTGGGTCGTGGACAGCGCGTAGCCAAAGTGGGCGGACAACAGAATGACCGCGGCTGAGGACGATTCGGCGGCCATGCCTTGCGGCGACTTGATCTCCACCAGCCCCTTGCCCAAGGTGCGGATGATTCGCCAGCCGCCCAAGTAGGTACCCGCGGCCATGGCTATCGCGCAACACACGATGACCCACAGCGGCGGCATGGAGGCGGTCTTGCTCACTGCTCCGTAGGACATCAGCGCCAGGAAGATCACGCCCATCGTCTTCTGCGCGTCATTGGTCCCGTGTGCCAGCGAAACCAGCGACGCCGAGCCGATCTGGCCGCGTCGGAACCCGGTCTCGGTGCGCATGGCCGGAACACCGCGGGTGATCGCGTAGACCAACCAGGTGGCTACCGCCCCAACAACGATGGCCAGCAACGCGGCAATGATGGCCGGGATGATCACCTTGGAGATGACGCCGCTCCAGATC
>NZ_JBYCLA010000524.1:0-1960 GCF_057473665.1 Mycobacterium sp. TH-M25 | reverse complement strand
GGCTGCGGGGCAATCGGCGCGACGGCGACGCCACCGGCCAGCGCCAGTGCCACACCCACGCTCAGACACGAATGCCCGATCGCCCCCATGATGCCCTCCTAGTCAACAGTCCTAACTATGCTGAGCGTGACCGAAGTGTAAGATAAATGCCCTGGTTCAGCCCGAAGTTACCAAATCGGGCGTCGGCGGTCGAATCGAAAGGGCAAATCCGCGGGTCAGTCCAGCAACCAGGCACGGCGGCCGTAGCCGTCCAAGTGTGTCACCTGCTCGACCGGTGTGCGGGTGGTCGGCCCGTACCGCCCGCGCGGCCAGCCCAGCGGCACGATGCAGCACGGTGTCACCGCGTGCGGCAGGCCCAGCGTCCGGCGAGCCGACGCCACACTCCACAGCGGCAGGGTGATCAGCGAGGCACCCAGGCCCATGGCGCGCGCGGCCAGCAGCAGGTTCTGCACGCTGGGGTAGATCGACCCCCAGTATCCCGACTCGGCCACGTGGGGCATCCGCACCAACGGCAGCCGTCCCTTCAGGGCGCCCAGTCGCAGGCAGCCCACCACCAGCACGGGGATCTCGGTGAAGTGGTCGACCTGCCACTGGATCGCCCGCGCGATCTTGGCGATCGACTCGTCGCGGGCCACGGCGCGCCGCAGCACCACGCCGCGTTGAACCCGCCAGGCTTGGCGGTAGCGTCGGGCCAGTCTCTCCTTGATGCGGTGGTCCTTGACGATGACGAACTCCCAGTTCTGCGAGTCGTTGCCGGTCGGTGCCCGCAGCGCCAGCTCGATGCATTTGAGCACCACGGCGTCGTCGACCGGGTCGGGAAGCACCCGCCGCACTGCACGTTGGGTCATCATCGCCTCGGCCAGCGGCATGTCCAGCCGCGTCAGCGCCTCGGCGACGGCGGGCGCCGGATCTACGAAGTCCGCGGTGTCAGCCATGCTCGACGGCCCAGGTGGTGGTGAAGCACTGAATCTGCGGGATCCCGTCGGCGAACTGGCGTGCGACCAGGCCCTCGATCGTCCCGCCGACCAGCGGGACGTTGAACTCGACCGTGGCGGTAAAATCCAGCCGCGAGCCAGTCCCGGACGGCGCCAGCACGGCCACCCCGTGGCCGGAGCCGGGCGCGCCGATCACCGCAACGCTGATCTCTCCGCGCATCCGGCCGTCATCGGTCGGACACCACACCTCGGTGCTCGCGATCTTCAGATCACCGCGATACAGCTTGGCAAGCATCGCCGGCAGCAGGCTACGGCGCAGGTCCTCGGTGACCACCACCGTCACCGCGCCGTCCGGGCCGACGACCAACGAGTCCAGCGTCTTGTCGCCGCCGAAGGCTTCCAGCCGGGCCAGCCAGTAGTCGCGGTCACCGAACGCCGAACAGAGCTGTTCGACGCTGGCGGGCGAGGTGAACGACAACTCGAACGAACGTGGCATCGGCAGCTACCCGAACAGCCGGTCGGCGAGGCCGGCAGCGAACACCCGTGTCTGCTGCAGCTGCTCAGCTGAGACGTTGGTGGGCGGAATACGCACACCCAGGTACCTCTTTCGGTACTGTCCGCTGCCCAGGTAGCTGGTCAGCGACAGCATCGAGCGCAGCGTGTCGCCGGGATAGGTGAAGTGGATCTCGCCGGCGTATCCGCCGCCCTGCCGCTCGGCGAGCTCACGCACCGCCGCCGCATTCTCCCGCCAGTACCGCCGGCACACGACGAACACCGCGAACGGCTTGCCGGCCAGCAGGTTTCCCGCCTCGTCCGAGGCCAAGAAGGACCGCATCGGCATGCTCACGGTCTGCCACCAGGTCGGCGAGCCGATGCAGATCAGGTCGTAGTCGCCGTTGCGGACCGCGTCCGGGGTGCGGATGGCCCCAGTGGCGCCGCGCTTCTGGGCGCCCAGCACGCTGAGCATGTCGGGCCAGACCCGCTTCATCGGGAAGCGGGCGAACCGCTCGGCGTACCGCGGGTCG
>NZ_JBYCLA010000523.1:0-5888 GCF_057473665.1 Mycobacterium sp. TH-M25 | reverse complement strand
TCTTGCGGGCCTCGTCCTCGACGGTCTGGGCGTGGGATTCGAAACGTCCAGCCATCGCCCGCATCTCGTGCGGATCAGTCATAAAACGAGTAGGCATATCTCTCTCCATTCTTGTGGGCGTGCGGAAAAGCTCGTGGGTTGTTGTGTGGAAACTCTAACCGCCGGCGGGCGAACGCGGCATCACCTTGGCGGCGACGCGCGAGCCCATGGCGCTCATGCCGCGTCCGGCCATTGCGCCCATCAGCCCCTGCGAGAACGGGCTAGTGGGTAGACCGGACGTCATGTTGCTCGGCGGCGCGACGCTGGTGGAGGGCAGCAGCGGGGCGGCACGATCCAGTCCCGCTCCCGCACCGGTGTGCCAGGCGTGTGGGACCGACAGGCCACCCGCTTGTAGCGCGCTGGACATCTGGGCCTGAATGCCCGCACCCCACTTGCCCAATTGGCCGGTGACGCCGCTCAGCACTTGAGCGCCCTTGGTGTCGACCATCTTGCCGACATTTTCCAGCAGCGAGTCCTTCATGCCGACCAGCGTGTCGACGGCGCTGCCGGCGCCGGCGGCACCGCTGCCCGAGCCCATGAACATACGAGCGGGCACGCTGCTCAACATGCCCAGGTAGTAGGTGCCTTGGAGGGGCAGCAGCGCGCCTTCGGGGTTGCTGGCGATGGCGCCGGCAACCGCCGGCAACCAGCTCTCCAAGCTGGTGGCGGACAAAGTGGTCAGCGAGACCTTCGAAGGATCGACGCCAAACAAATACGTGATCGAGTTAAGAATTGCTTCGATCGCGCTATCAGTACCGGTTGAACTAGCCGGCACAGCCTGCGAGCCACTCGCCACCATCGGCGCCGCGCTCTGCGCGGGCAGTGCGGCGGAGGCGCCCGTCGAATGCATCTGGTAGGTGTCCATGCCGAGCGCGTCCTGGATCCACATGTCCAGGTACTCCGCCTCATTTTGGGCGATGGCCCCGGTGTTCTGGCCGAGGAAGTTGTTGGACACCAGCGTGGTCAGCTCGGCCCGGTTGGCCGCGATCACTGGCGGCGGGACCATCGAGGTGTACGCGGTCTGGTAGGCGGCAGCGGCAGCCTTGGCCTGGGTGCCGGTCTGGGCCGCCTCGGTCGCGGTGCTCTGCAGCCAGGCGATGTAGGGCTCGGCGGCCGAGGCCATGTGAGCCGACGACGGACCGAGCCAGGTTTCCGTGGTCAGGTTGGTGACCGCGGTCTGGTATTGCGTGGCGGTGGCCTCCAAATCGGCGGCCAGCTCGTCCCACGCCGTGGCGGCCTCCAATAATGGACTAGACCCCGCACCGGAGTACATCAGCGCGGAGTTGATCTCCGGAGGTATCAGCGAAAAGCTCATCGAAGCCAGTTCCCGACTATCCGGCGGCTGCCGCGTTGGCTGCCTCGGTCAACGCGTAGGCGCCGGCGCCGGAGCGCAATGCGGCCACCAGCTGCTCGTGCACCGCGGCGGCCTGAGCGGCGATCTGCTGGTACAGCGCGCCGTGCTGAGCGAACTGGGCTGCCGTCATCGCCGAGACGAGGTCCGAGGCGGCCGGCGCCAAGCCCGTCGTCGGGCCGGCGGCGGCGGAGTTGCGCGCGACCATGGCGTCCCCGATACCGGAGAGCGTGCCCGCAGCCCCTTGCAGCACGTCTGGTTGTGTAGTGACGAACATCTTGATTAACCCTTTCCCCGAGACCCGCGCCGACACATGAGTGGAACAGTATCCGAACCTGGGCGTCTGGACGACCTCCCCTAGAGGACAGCCACACGTGGTGGCATTTAAAGCGTAGGTCCTTTTCGCCTTTGACGATAGGCGATTCGGTGAACCTACGTCAGGGAAAAATAGCTCAGTAATTTCTTGGGTTTCTCAGGGGGCTTCTCGTAAGGTTTGCGCAGGGTTTCTCACAGGGTTTTGCACTGGTCGGCCAGACATCGTCAAGCCGGGGCCGTCGCGGTCGAACCACGTGACGTGGCGGCGAGGTGGGCAGATGGGTGACGGTATCGTGGCCGCGTGACTGGACAGCCACCTAAACTTTTCATCTTCCCGCACGCCGGGGGATCGGCCGAGTTTTACGTTCCCTTTGCCAAGGCTTTTGCCAGCGACATCAAACGGGTCGCCGTGCGGTATCCGGGGCGCCGCGGTAATCACGACCTCGGGTCGTTCACCACCATCGGCGATCTCGCCGACCAGGTTTGCCAGATGATCACGCCACCGCAAGATCCGCACGACGCGATCACCTTTTTCGGGCACAGCATGGGCGGACTACTGGCGTTCGAGGTCGCGCGCCGGTTCGAGCGGGCGGGCAGACCGATTGCGGCGCTGTTCGTCTCGGCCGTCGCCGCACCGGGCCACGTCGGCTACGAACACGTCCCGGAGTCTGACCGCGGACTGCTGGACGCGGTGAGCGAGATGACGGGTGTCAACCCCGAGTTCCTGGAAAACGAGGAATTTGCGGCCAGCATCTTGCCGACGCTGCGTGGGCTCAAGGCGATCTCGAAATACGACTGCCCGCCCGGGGAAACGTTGTCCTGCCCGATCTCGGCGTTCCTGGGCGACGACGACGAAGTCGCGACCCCCGAGAAGGTGCAACCGTGGTCGCAGCGCACGACATCTGATTTCGCCATGAAAGTTTTTCCCGGCCACCATTTTTATCTGACCGACCACATAGCCGAGTTGGCAAGTGACATCGAGGCAAAGATCTTGTCCTGTTCTCGAGGTTGAGTAACGCGCTTTCCGCACGACGATTCATGGCACGACTTGGAGCCAATCACGAACCGGAAACAGTGCTATTCTGCAAGTGTCAAATAAGTTTATGCGGCCGACAAATCGGACGATGACGCCGATAAACCGGATGTATCGGCCACCGCCAGCCGGTTCGGGGTGTCCGCCGGCGGCGCGGCCGGCGTTCACAGTGAGATGTTTGGGGAAAAGTGAAAAACCCCACACCACCGCGGTCGGCGCCCGGAATTCCAGCAAACCCCCTCTTCGGCGGAGGTTTCACGGGAGGCACAGCCGTCACAGCGGTGCGGGCGTCGGGTCGGCGTGGGCCGAGCCTTCCGGCGGCGTCCGCTTGGGTGTCTGGCACCGTCTCCACCACGCCAAAGCGACCGCAACGCCTTTAATTAATCGGAATTATGAGAAACATCTGACCCTCCGGTAAGGTTGGCGCGTCACGACTGGGGACTGGGAGCCTCCGGAAGCGGCTCACATAGCAAACCTACGGTCCCGGCAATGACGCTGGCTAGAACGGGTCTTATGTTTGGCGCACTTATTGCATTCTTGGGTTTTTGGCCCAAGAGGCGCGAGGCCCCTGTTAATCTCCTGCATCACAAGCGCCCGCTCATTGTTTTGCCGGGCTCTACATCTCGAGGGGTGGTGTCCCGATGGCAGTAACCGAAGCGTCGATTGCCGCAGTACTGCGGGAATGGGCCCGGCAGCAGCCGGAAGCACCGGCATACACGTACATCGACTTCGACGTCGATCCGGCCGGCGACCGGCAGACACTGACCTGGGGTGAGCTCTACGGCCGCGTCCAAGCGCTGGCCGCTGAGATCGCCACGGTCGGCGCGCCCGGCGACCGTGCCGCGATCCTGGCCCCACAGGGCCTGGACTACGTGGTGGCCTTCTACGGCGCGCTCGAGGCCGGGCTGGTCGCCGTACCGCTGCCCGTGCCGCAGTTCGGTGCCCACGACGAGCGGGCCTCTGCCGCACTGCAGGACTGCGCTCCGACTGTCCTGCTGACCACGTCCGCCGCCGTCGACGACGTCGTCGGCTCGGCGCGCTCGCTGCCCGGCAAGACCCCGGCCCTGATCGAGGTCGACAGCCTCGACCTCAACGCGACGCCCGACTTCAACGTCCCGCCCGCGCCGCGGACCAAGAACGCGGTGCTGCAATACACCTCCGGCTCGACGCTGACGCCCAAGGGCGTCGTGGTCACCCACAAGAACATCCTGGCCAACTGCCAGCAGGTGCGAGAGGACTACTTCGAGGAACAGGGGGCGGTGCCGCCGCCGGACACCACCCTGGTGTCCTGGCTTCCCGTCTACCACGACATGGGTCTGTTGCTGGGCGTCACCGGCGCGCTGACCATGGGCCTGCACTCG
This sequence comes from Mycobacterium sp. TH-M25, assembly GCF_057473665.1. Lineage (NCBI taxonomy): Bacteria > Bacillati > Actinomycetota > Actinomycetes > Mycobacteriales > Mycobacteriaceae > Mycobacterium > Mycobacterium sp. TH-M25. Next base: position 1,789 of record NZ_JBYCLA010000523.1, on the reverse strand, counting down.
GTGCTGATGAGCCCGATGGCGTTTTTGCAGCGGCCTGCCCGCTGGGTCCAGCAGATGGCGCTCAACACCCGCGTCTTCACCGCGGTGCCGAACTTCGCGTTCGAGCTGGCCGCCCGGCGCACCACCGACGAGGACATGGCCGGTCTCGACCTGTCCGGCGTGCACACCATCCTGTCCGGCAGCGAGCGCGTGCATGCGGCCACCATCCGGCGATTCACCGACCGCTTCTCGCAGTTCGGCTTCCCGGCCAGCTCGCTGAAGCCGTCCTACGGCCTGGCCGAGGCGATGGTCTACGTGAACTCCTCCGGGCCGGGCCGGCCGCCGACCGTCGCCAACTTCGACTACGAGAAGCTGTCCGCCGGCCACGCGGAGGCCTGCGACAACAAGACCGGGGTCGAACTCGTCAGCGTCGGCGTCCCACGCGCCTCGACAATCCGCATCGTCGACCCGGAGACCCGGGTGGAGAACCCGGCCGGCATGGTCGGCGAAATCTGGCTGCACGGCGCCAACATTGCCGCCGGCTACTGGCGCAAGCCGCAGCAGACCCAGAAGGCCTTCGGCGGCCAGTTGGTCGACCCGACGCCCGGCACACCGCTGGGCCCGTGGTTGCGCACCGGTGACCTGGGCACCATCCACGACGGCGAGCTGTACATCATCGGCCGGATCAAGGATCTGCTGATCGTCGACGGGCGTAACCACTATCCCGACGACATCGAGGCCACCACCCAGGAGATCAGCGGCGGTCGCGTCGCGGCGATCTCCATCGAGGACGGTCGCACCGAGCGTCTGATCGTGATTGCCGAGATGAAAGACAAAGGCAACACCCAGGAGATGGCGCAGCGGCTCCGCGATGTGAGGGCGAAAGTCACGTCTGCCATTTCGAAGTCCCACGGGCTGCGGGTGGCCGACCTGGTACTGGTTCCGCCCGGGTCGATTCCGATCACCACCAGCGGCAAGATCCGCCGTTCGTCGTGCGTTGAGGTTTACCGCCAGGACGACTTCAGCCGGTTGGATTCCACCGCTTAGTGAGGTTCAGACGGCTTTGCGCCGCAGCGGGCGTAAAGCCAGTGTCGACCGACGGATTTTTCGTGCCCGCCGCGCAGGGGGCGCACGTTCTACGAGAGCCGAGTGACGGTAACATTAGCCACTTCCGCTGGGTAGAACGTTGTGTGCGCTACGAGGCGAACCGACTGGACGCGCCCGGATGACATCGGTGCGCGACGCCGAGGTTCTCGTCGCACGCGATGTAATACGACAACAACTTTCCGACAGACCGGGGGGAGCGCTATGACTGCTGCACCGTCGGACCGTCGGGCCATCATCACCGAGGCGTTACGCAAGATCGACGATCTGACGGCGCGGTTGGCGATCGCCGAGCAGGGTGACACCGAGCCGATCGCGGTGGTCGGCATCGGTTGCCGGCTGCCCGGCGGCGCAGACACCCCCGACCAGTTCTGGCGGATGCTGCAGGAGGGCCGCAGCGGCATCGTCGACGTTCCGGCCGAGCGCTGGGATGCTGACGCGTTCTTTGCCGACGACCATTCGCTGCCCGGCACGATTGTCAGCAAGCAAGGCGGGTTCCTCACCGCCTGGCGTCCCGACGAGTTCGACGCCGAGTTCTTCGGAATCTCCCCGCGCGAGGCCGCGGCGATGGATCCGCAGCAGCGGCTGTTGCTCGAAGTCGCTTGGGAGGCGCTGGAAAACGCGGGCATCACCGCGCCGATGATCCGCGGCACCCAGACATCGGTCTTCGTCGGAATGACCACCTACGACTACACCCTGACCCTGG
>NZ_JBYCLA010000522.1:0-4476 GCF_057473665.1 Mycobacterium sp. TH-M25 | reverse complement strand
GCAAACCCTGTCGCCCGGTCGCCCCTCGCGGCCGGGCGACGGCTTTGTCTGAACCATGAACGTGGTCGTAAGCAACGCGTCCTGCGAACCACCGCCGGCGACGAATCACGACGCGGCAAGAATCAGTGTGTAACATCGTTACACATGGGTAGTCGAGTTCAGGTGATTCTCTCCGACGAGGAGCGGGAGGCTTTTCGCCAGCAGGCCACGGCGGAACACACGTCGCTGAGCAATTGGCTGCGCCAGGCAGGTCTCCAGCGACTCGAAACCCGGCGGCAGCGCCCGATCCGCACCATCGGGGAACTCCGCGAGTTCTTCTCCTCGCTGCCAGACGAAAGCGGGCCGGAACCTGACTGGGACCGCCACCTGCGGGTGATACGAGAGTCCCGCGGAAGTGGCGCCTCGACGACATGATCTTCGTCGATACCAACGTCTTCATGTATGCAGTCGGCCGTGACCACCCGCTGCGGACGCCCGCCCGCGATTTCTTCGAACAAAGCGTGGAACACAAAGACCGACTCGTCACATCGGCTGAGGTGATGCAGGAACTGCTCCACGCATACGTACCGGTAGGCCGGGTTGCCGCCCTGGACGCAGCGCTGACATTGGCGCGATCGCTGACTGAAAGTTGGCCTGTTGAGCCTGCTGACGTCTTTCACGCTAGAAGCTTGCACGGCCGCCACCCCGGCCTCGGTGCGCGCGATCTGCTTCACCTGGCCTGCTGCCAGCGCCGCGGCGTCACCCGAATCAAGACGTTCGATCAGACGCTGAGAAGCGCGTTCAGCCCCTAAGCCAAATAGTCTGGCGGCATCGAGTCGAAGAAGAACTTGGTCATCCGCACCGCGTACTCCGAACTGCCTCCCCCGACGATTAACGACGCGAAGGCCAGATCGCCGCGGTAACCCGCGAACCAGGCATGCGAACCACCGGGAAATTCGGCCTCACCGGTCTTTGCGTACAACTCGCCACAGCCGGCGATCTCCTTGCCGGTGCCGTTGGTCACGACCAGTCGCATCATCGGCCGGAGCCCTTCGATCATCTTCTCGGTGATCGGCGAGCTGTCGCCGGTGACAGTCGTGGGCCGCCCCTCGATCAGCCTGGGTACCGGCGTCTTTCCGGCGGCCACCGTCGCCGCGACCATCGCCATGCCGAACGGCGACGCCAGCACCTTGCCCTGGCCGAAACCGTCTTCGGTGCGCTCGGCCAAGTCGACTGTCGGGGGCACCGATCCGGTGACCGTGGTGATGCCGTCGATCTGATAATCCAGCCCCATGCCGTATTGGTTGGCGGCCTGGGTCAAACCGCGCGGCGGCATCTGGCTGGCCAATTCGGCGAAGGTGGTGTTGCACGAACTGGCGAATGCGCGCGACATCGGGACCACACCCAGATCGAATCCGCCGTAGTTGGGAACGACGCGCTGCCCGATATCCAGGTGCCCGGGGCAGCCTAAAAGCGTGTTGGGACTTGCCATGTCACGCTCGAGCGCCGCGCCCGCGGTGACCATCTTGAACGTCGATCCGGGCGGGTAGAGGCCAGTGGTGGCGAGCGGACCGATCGCGTCGGCCGCGGCATTCTGGGCGACCGCGAGGATTTCCCCCGTCGAGGGCTTGATCACCACGATCATCGCCTGCCGACCCTGGTTGTCCACCGCGTGCTGGGCGGCGTTCTGCACGACCCGGTCCAGGCTGATCGACACCGACGGCGCCGGCGCCGGCGGAACCTCGTGCAGCACAGCCAAATCGACATTGTTCTGGTTGATGCTGACCACCCGCCAGCCGGCCTGGCCGTCGAGTTGCTCGATCACCGACTTCTTCACCTGGTTGATCAGCGCGGGGGCGAAGTGGTAGTCGGTCGGTAGCAACTCGGCTTGCGGCGTGATCACCACTCCCGGCAGGGTCCCGATGGCCGTAGCGATGCGGTTGTTGTCGTCGGTGCGCAGCGTGATCAGATCGACCGGCTTGCCGGTGCCGCTGGCCTGCTCGGCCAGGCGCTGAGGATCGTTGATCGTGTCGTCGAGGGGGTGCAGCGCGTCGACCACCGAGCGGGCGGAGCTGATCAGGAAAGCGCCGGCTTTGGACGCATCCAGCGTGTAGTGGTAGAGGTAGCCGGGCGCCAGCACGTCGGTGCCGCCGACTTCGTTGACCGAGGCGCGCTTGGGCGGGTCGGACCGCAACGCCAGCGTCTGATGCTCACCGAGGCGCGGGTGTAAGTCGGTGCTGTTCCAGCGGACCTGCCAATGACCTTCGTAGCGGGCCATTTTCAGCTTTCCGTCATACGTCCACATCCGGTCCTTGGGCAGATGCCAGGTGTAGCTGTAGCTGACCGAGCCGGTGTCCTCGGTGTACTTCGAACCGGTGATCTGAGCGTCCAGACGGCTGGCCTGCAGCCCCGACCACGCCGCATTGAGCGCTTCGCGCGCGTCGCTGGGATCGTCACTGAGATCCGCGGCCGCCCCGGTGTCGCCGTTGGCCAACGCGGCGAAGAATTTCTGCGCCGCAGGCGTGGGTCCTTCTTGTTTCGGGGTGCAGGCCGAAACCGCGGTCGTCGAGATCAACACCACCACGGCGGCTGTGGCGGCTGATGCCATTGTGATTCTTGTTGCCATTGTGGCTGATGTTAGAACCAGGATCGCCCAACCGGTGGCGACACACCGAGACGGAATCGTTACGCGCGCGGCCACCGGAACATTTGGCGCCGAGATCGACGCCAGCGCGTCAATGTCCGAGTGGAGATCACGCCTACGTCGGTCTCGACGCGCGTCAGTCCAGCAGGACGGTGGCGAAGGTACCCACTTCGGCGAAACCGATGCGGTCGTAGGTCGCCCGGGCGACGGTGTTGAAGTCGTTGACGTACAGGCTGGCGACCCGACCGGTGCCCACGACCACTGCGGCCAGCGTCGCAGTGCCCGCAGTGCCCAGCCCCCGGCCCCGCCACTCCGGATGCACCCAGACGCCCTGGATCTGGCTGACCGTCGGCGACTGCGATCCGACCTCGGCCTTGAAGATCACCTCGCCGTTGTCGAAGCGGGCCCACGCCCGTCCGGCCGCGATCAGGCCGGCGACCCGGTTGCGATAACCACGCCCACCGTCGCCGAGCCGCGGGTCGACCCCTACCTCGCCGATGAACATGTCGATGGCCGCTACCAAGTAGGTGTCGAGCTCGTCCGGCTTGACCTGCCGCACACCAGGATCGATCGCGCAGGTCGGCATCGTGGTCAGCGCCATCAACGGCTGATGCTCGCGCACATCGCGGGCCGGCCCCCACACCCGCTCCAGGCGCTGCCACATCGGCATCACCAACTCCGCGCGGCCGACCAGCGACGAACACCGCCGCGGCGCGGTCAGCGCCGCATCGGCGAACGCGTGAAGATCCTCGCGGCGCCCACGCAACGGGATCAGGTTGCCACCCGCGTAACACAGCGACTCGTCGGGCCCGCGGCGCGTCCACAACTCGCCACCGATCGAGTTGGGATCCATGCCATAGTCGGCGACTCGCGCGGCAACCATGCACGAGCCCACCGGGTCGTCGTCGAATACCCGGCGCACCGAGGCGCCGTCACGCACAATCGACACCCGTCGCTCGCTGATCATGCGGCGGATGGGCGGAGCCGACATACTGACTCTTTCTGCGACGAATTACTCGGCCGGATCAGGCCAACGTCAGCTTACGGTCACAACTGGCGAACCGCTCGACGTTGACCCGTCAGCGCCGGTCTCGTTGGCCAATCGCATTGCCTCTTCGATCAATGTCTCGACGATCTGCGCCTCGGGCACGGTCTTGATCACCTCACCCCGGACGAAGATCTGGCCCTTGCCGTTGCCCGAGGCGACGCCGAGGTCGGCCTCGCGGGCCTCCCCCGGCCCGTTGACCACACAGCCCATCACGGCCACCCGCAGCGGCACATCGAGTCCGTCGAGGCCGGCGGTGACTTCGTTGGCCAGCTTGTAGACGTCGACCTGAGCGCGACCGCACGACGGACAGGACACGATCTCCAGCCCGCGCGGCCGCAGGTTGAGCGACTCGAGAATCTGGGTACCAACCTTGACTTCCTCGACCGGCGGCGCCGACAGCGACACCCGGATGGTGTCCCCGATGCCCCGCGACAGCAGGGCGCCGAAGGCGACCGCGGACTTGATGGTGCCCTGGAAGGCCGGGCCGGCCTCGGTGACACCGAGGTGCAGCGGGTAGTCGCACTTTTCCGCGAGCAACTCGTAGGCCGCGACCATCACCACCGGGTCGTTGTGCTTGACGCTGATCTTGATGTTTCCGAAGCCGTGCTCCTCGAACAGCGAGGCCTCCCACAACGCGGATTCGACCAGCGCTTCGGGGGTCGCCTTGCCGTACTTCTCCATGAAACGCTTGTCCAGCGACCCGGCGTTGACCCCGATGCGGATTGGAATACCCTCCGCGCCGGCAGCTTTCGCCACCTCCCCGACACGGCCGTCGAATTCCTGGATGTTGACCGGGTTCACCCGC
>NZ_JBYCLA010000521.1:0-3326 GCF_057473665.1 Mycobacterium sp. TH-M25 | reverse complement strand
CTCTGCCGTGCCCGTCCTGTAGCCACACCGCTCCCGTGTGTCACACCCGCAACATCACAGGTCAAACGCTTACTTCACGACTTTGCCGACGCCCTGGCCGCAGCTTGGCCATCCCATCGCGGATCTCGTCCTCGATCGTGTCCAGCTCGTCGAGAATCTCGACCGGCGCGCGGTGCTCGACCTCCTCGTGGACGATCTCCTTGTAGCGGTTGATCGACAGGTCATAGCCCTGCGCGGCGATCTCCTCGCGGGGCACGCGAAACGACTGCTCGGCACGTGCCCGTTCACGCTCGGACCCATCCCGCAAACCCCACCGGTGCAACACGTCCGGCAGGTTGTTCTTCTCGTGCTCCTCAGCGCCGAGCATCGCCAACGTTCCGAGCTTGTCGGCGTCCAGCAGCGGGGTGCGCTTGTCGTCGAGCGAATACCCGTCGGCTCGCACGTCGTAGAACCACACGTGATCGGTGCCGCCTGAACCGGTCTTGGTGAAGAACAGCACCGCCGTCGACACCCCGGCGTACGGCTTGAACACCCCGGACGGCAACTTCACCACGGCATCAAGCTTGTGATCCTCCACAAGCATCCGCCGAAGCTCCTTGTGCGCCTTGGTCGATCCAAACAGCACCCCGTCGGGAACGATCACGCGGCACGCCCGCCGAGCTTCAGTAGACGCAGGAACAACGCGACGAACAGCAGCTCGGTCTTTTTGGTCTTGACGATGCGCTGCAGGTCTTTGGCGGTGTTCTCGTAGTCCAGCGACCCGGCGAACGGGGGATTGGCCAGCACCATCGAATAGTTCTCGGCGTCACTGGTGTTCGCCTCGGCCAGTGAGTCGCGGTAGCGGACGTCGGGCTGCTCGACACCGTGCAGCAACATGTTCATCGTACCGATGCGCAGCTGGTGCGGTCGAAGTCGAAGCCGGTGAGAATCTTCTGGTGAAAGTGGCTGCGCCACTGCCCACCGGCAATCTCATCGGCGTGATGCGCCCGCAGATATTCGGTAGCGGCGACCAGGAACCCGCAGGTTCCCGACGCCGGATCCACGATGGTGTCGCCGGGTGCGGGGGCCATCATCTCCACGATCAGCTTGATGATGTGCCGCGGGGTGCGGAACTGGCCGTTTTTACCCGATGTGGAGATCTCCGACAGCAGGTACTCGTAGACGTCGCCCTTGGTGTCCAGATCGTCCATCGGGATCTCGTCGAGCATGTCGATCACCTTGGTCAGCAGGCCAGGGCTCGGGATCGTCAGCCGGGCGTCCTTCATGTGCTCGGCGAACGTCGAATCGTCGCCGCCCATCTGCCGGATGAACGGGAACACCTGGTCGGCCACGGCGTCGTAGGCGTGATCGGGGTGCATGTCCTTGATTCGCTTCCAGCTCAGTTCGTCGCGCCCGACTGGCAGCGGGTTGCCCCGCACCGGCTGCTTGAGCAGGGTTGCACGCTGCAACGCCCGGTCCTGCAGTTCGTCGAGCCGCTTGATGAACAGCAGATAGGTGAGCTGTTCGACGACCTCCAGCGGGTTGGACATGCCGCCCGACCACACCGCATCCCAGATGCGGTCGATCTGGTTTCTGATCTCGCCGGTGAGCACAACAGGACTCTAAGCGGTGCACCCGACAGGGCGTGACACCGCAGGGTCAGGTCACGGCGAAGGCAGCAGGATACGCATGCGTTGCCTCGGGCTATAGCTCGTCCAGCAGCGTTGGTTGCCACACCTGCTCGGGTAACGTGACCTGTACGTCCTCGACGGTCTGACCGAGCGGAAAGCCACCGTCTTGAGTCATCAGATAATCGGTGCGCAGGCGGATGGCCGCGGCAATGTGGAGGGCATCGGCCCGGAGCGCTACTTCGTGTCGAACCAATTACCCGGCGTTCCGGGGGTCGGTAACAGGGTTCGGCGGGTCCGCGAGTGCTGCGGCGTGTGGTCGGTTTTCACTCTGCGGTCGAGGCGACGGTTTTCGATGACTCAACGCTGGGGATGCACACTGACGGATGCGAGCACCCGGGGAGGCCTGAGCAGATCAGCGGATGGCCAGACCAGGCCGCCCGCTGACGCCGATGTGGCGGTGGAGTTTTCGTAAGTTGCGGCACGCGGCGCGCAGCTGACATTCTCAGCTAGCCTTGGTCGAGTCCGCGCACACTCCTCCATCTCCGCGGAGTTGATGCTGTTCGCCTGAGCGCAGGCGGAATGGCCGCGACTGGGAATACGACCACCGCCCGCCCGCGATCACCTCGGCTTGTCGACGGTGACCGATTCGTTCCACTTCGAGAAGACCGTCTCGACGGTGTCGTCCTTGGTGGGCTCCAGGTCCAGCCGGACCACTTGGTGGTCGCCGCCCTCCTCGACCCAGACCGTGGACTGGATCGGCTTGGTGGCCGCCAGCGGCGCGATTTTGTTCACCGCGGCCGGGGCGGCCTTGCCGACGATCCGGATCGTCTGCTGGTCGTCGATGGCCTCCCGGGCTTCGGCGCTGGGGTCGGTGATGGTGGAGAGCAAATTGGCCAGCCCGGCCTGCGGGCTGAGCGTCGCGGTCAGGTCCCACACCTCGCCGAGGCGGCCGTAGTCCCGCCACCCGCTGCCGGGCAGCGCCGCGTACAACCGGCGGCTGGTCTCGACGAATTCGATGCCGACCGGGGCGCCCATCACCGTGATGGTGGCGTTGCCCTTGGCCGCACCGCGGGACTCCCCGGTGACGTCGCCCTCCAACGTCGTGACTGGCATCCCGGCCACCGCGCCGGTCACCGACATCGCCAGGTGCACACTCCGGAGGTTCTTGGCGGAGGTGGTGGACTGCTTGAGCAGCGGCACAGCGGCCGGCAGCGGGTCCGCGGGCCGCTTGGACGACGGCGGCGGCGACGGGGATGCCGGCGGCGGCGCCGACGGCTCCGAGGCCGACGAGCATGCGGCAACCAGGGCGACGGCGACGCTCGCGGCGGTCGAAACGGTTGAGAGCCTGCGCATGCCAGACATCGTAGAGGGCGAAAGACGGGTCAGTCGCACGGGCTTGGCACCGCTCAACGGGCGACGATCACCGAGGAGCCGTGCCCGAACAGGCCCTGGTTGGCGGTGACGCCGACGGTGGCGCCCTCGACCTGACGGCCGGTGGCCTGACCACGCAGCTGCCAGGTCAACTCGCAGACCTGGGCGATCGCCTGTGCCGGGATCGCCTCGCCGAAGCAGGCCAGCCCGCCGGACGGGTTCACCGGCACCCGGCCACCGATGGTGGTGGCGCCGCTGCGCAGCAGCTGCTCACCCTCACCCTTGGCGCACAGGCCCAGGTGCTCGTACCAGTCGAGCTCCAGCGCGGTGGACAGGTCGTAGACC
>NZ_JBYCLA010000520.1:0-3324 GCF_057473665.1 Mycobacterium sp. TH-M25 | reverse complement strand
GGCGGCGATCCTGCAGGCGGCACAACGGATGATCCATGCCAACGTCGTCGCTGTCGCGGTGGGCGGCGGTGATCAAACACCGCCGCGAGGCGTGCGGTTGGTGAGCCGAACACTGGCATTGCGACGGTTCGTCGGCTACCTGGTCGCGATTGGCCCGCTACCCGAACACGTGCCTACCTACGCCAGGCGCGCCGGGTAAACCCCGACACGTCACGCAACTGATGGACGCCGGGCAGGTCGACAGATGATGATGTCGGGATGGTCCTGCACGCCGAACCCGCCGACCAACCCGCCGAGGCCGACGACGAGGCCGCTGCGGCTCGAGCGTTTGCCGTAGCCGAAGCCACCGCCGGCGGCGCGGCCATATCCGGGCCCGTCGATTTCAGCTTGCCGGCGCCATTTGTCTCCGGCGGCGCGCTGCGCAACCCGTTTCCGCCGATCGCCGACTACGCATTTCTGTCCGACTGGGAAACGACGTGCCTGATCTCGCCGGCCGGTTCGGTGGAGTGGTTATGTCTGCCCCGGCCTGATTCCCCGAGTGTGTTCGGCGCAATCCTGGACCGCAGCGCCGGACATTTCCGGTTGGGCCCCTACGGCGTCTCGGTGCCGTCGGCGCGCCGTTACTTGCCCGGCAGCCTGATCATGGAAACCACGTGGCAGACCCACACCGGATGGCTGATCGTGCGAGACGCGCTGGTGATGGGGCCGTGGCACGACATCGAGCGCCGATCACGAACGCATCGCCGCACCCCGATGGACTGGGACGCCGAGCACATCCTGCTGCGCACGGTGCGCTGCGTGAGCGGCACCGTGGAGCTGATGATGAGCTGCGAGCCGGCGTTCGACTACCACCGCATCGGCGTCGCGTGGGAGTATTCGACCAATGCCTACGGCGAAGCCATCGCACGCGCCAGCAAACAACCAGACGCCCACCCGACGCTGCGACTCACCACCAATCTGCGGATCGGGTTGGAGGGCCGTGAGGCCCGGGCCCGCACCCGGATGAAAGAGGGCGACGACGTGTTCGTCGCGCTGAGCTGGACCAAACACCCGGCGCCGCAGACCTACGAAGAGGCCGCCGACAAGATGTGGCAGACCACCGAGTGCTGGCGGCAGTGGATTAATATCGGCAACTTCCCCGACCACCCGTGGCGGGCATACCTGCAACGCAGCGCGCTGACGCTCAAGGGGCTGACGTATTCCCCCACCGGCGCGCTGCTGGCGGCCAGCACCACATCGCTTCCGGAAACGCCGCGGGGTGAACGCAACTGGGACTACCGGTACGCCTGGGTGCGGGACTCGACGTTCGCGTTGTGGGGCCTGTACACCCTGGGGCTGGACCGCGAAGCCGACGACTTTTTCGCGTTCATCGCCGATGTGTCCGGCGCCAACAGCGACCAGCGTCATCCGCTGCAGGTGATGTACGGGGTGGGTGGTGAACGCAGCCTGGTTGAAGACGAGTTGCACCATCTGTCCGGCTACGACCACGCGCGGCCGGTGCGGATCGGTAACAGCGCCTACGACCAAGTCCAGCACGATATCTGGGGCTCGATTCTGGACTCGTTCTACCTGCACGCCAAGTCGCGCGAGCAAATCCCGGAGACGTTGTGGCCGGTATTGAAAAGACAGGTGGAGGAGGCGATCGCGCACTGGCGTGAGCCCGACCGCGGAATCTGGGAGGTCCGCGGGGAGCCGCAGCACTTCACGTCGTCGAAGGTGATGTGCTGGGTGGCGCTGGACCGCGGGTCCAAGCTGGCCGAACGGCAGGGGGAGAAGAGCTACGCCCAGCAGTGGCGGGCCATCGCTGAGGAGATCAAGGCCGACATTCTCGAGCATGGGGTGGACTCCCGCGGTGTGTTCACCCAGCGGTATGGCAGCGACGCGCTGGATGCTTCGCTGTTGCTGGTGGTGCTGACCCGATTCCTGCCGCCGGACGACCCGCGCGTGCGCAACACCGTGCTGGCTGTCGCCAACGAACTCACAGTAGAAGGTCTGGTGCTGCGATACCGGGTGTCCGAGACCGACGACGGGTTATCCGGCGAAGAAGGCACGTTCACCATCTGCTCGTTCTGGTTGGTGTCGGCACTGGTCGAGATCGGTGAGGTGGCCCGCGCCAAGCGGCTGTGCGAGCGGCTGTTGGCCTACGCGAGCCCGCTGCACCTCTACGCCGAGGAAATCGAGCCGCGCACCGGGCGGCACCTGGGCAACTTCCCGCAGGCGTTCACCCATCTGGCGTTGATCAACGCGGTGGTCCACGTGATCCGCGCCGAGGAGGAAGCTGACAGCTCGGGGATGTTCCTGCCCGCCAACGCGCCGGTGTAGGACACCGAGATGGCGACCAGGGTCGTGATACCGGCCTCGAGCACAGCCCTAATGGCAATCTCGCGTCGGCGCCTACCTCTTGCCCTTGTCCCCCGCGGCGTCGGTGGACAACGCGGCGACGAACGCTTCCTGCGGCACCTCGACCCGCCCGATGGTCTTCATCCGTTTCTTGCCTTCCTTCTGCTTTTCCAGAAGTTTGCGTTTGCGGGTGATGTCGCCGCCATAACACTTCGACAGCACGTCCTTACGGATCGCCCGAATGTTTTCGCGTGCAATGATTTTCGATCCGATAGCGGCCTGCACCGGCACCTCGAACTGCTGGCGCGGGATCAGTTCCTTGAGCTTGATGGTCATCTTGTTGCCGTAGGCGAAGGCTGAATCCTTGTGCACGATCGCACTGAAGGCGTCGACGGCTTCGCCTTGCAGCAGGATGTCGACCTTGACCAGCTGCGCCTCCTGCTCACCGGCCTCCTCGTAGTCGAGGCTGGCGTAACCTCGGGTGCGTGACTTCAGCGAGTCGAAGAAGTCGAAGATGATTTCCCCGAGCGGCATGGTGTAGCGCAGCTCAACTCGCTCGGGCGACAGATAGTCCATGCCACCCAATTCGCCACGGCGCGACTGGCACAGCTCCATGATCGTTCCGATGAACTCGCTGGGCGCAATGATGGTGGTCTTCACCACCGGCTCGTACACCGTTCGGATTTTGCCCTCCGGCCAGTCCGACGGGTTGGTCACCTGCATTTCGGCGTCGTCCTCTTTTACGACGCGGTACACGACATTGGGCGAGGTGGAGATCAGATCCAGGTCGAACTCGCGCTCTAAGCGTTCCCGGGTGATTTCCATGTGCAGCAAGCCAAGGAAGCCGCACCGGTACCCGAAGCCCAACGCCACCGACGATTCCGGCTCGTAGGTCAGCGCCGCGTCGTTGAGCTGCAACTTGTCTAGGGCGTCGCGCAGATTCGGGTAGTCCGAACCGTCGACCGGATACAGCCCCGAATACAC
>NZ_JBYCLA010000519.1:0-6465 GCF_057473665.1 Mycobacterium sp. TH-M25 | reverse complement strand
CAGCGACTGGCTCTGAAATGTCGGTCGGGAAAGCGGTCCCAGCCCGGACCAGTTCGCGCGCCAAGGCCGCTCGTGCGTTCGGCGACAGTTGCGCTGCGCGCTCCGCCAAGCTCGTCATGACTCGCCTCTCGTTGCGCCATCCGATAATGTCGCGGCCAGCTCGCTGGCCTCGACCAGATCAGAGAGCAGGTCCATCTCCTCTTCGGACAGTTCCGCGTCCGCACCAGGAGCCTCCTGCGCCTCGGCCGGTAACGCATAGTCCATACGTTCGCATAGTGCGGTCGCGAGGTCGGTGATTGTCGGATATGCCCATACCAGCGCGACAGGCAACGTGATGCCCAGACTGGCTTCCAACCGGTTTCGCAACTCCAGACCCATCAAAGAGTCGAGGCCCAGCGTCTCCAGCGGCCGGTCGTGGTCGATTGGATCGCTCGAGCGCAACACCCCGCGGATCTCGTCGGCGATCGCCGATGCGAGGCGTCCCGGGCGTTCGGCCGCGTCGAGAGCGTCCAGTTGCGCACGAATCTTGCCCCCGCCGCGCCGTTCCCCGCTTTTCAGGGTTGCCGTGTCCTGCAAGTTGGCGAACAACGACGACCCCGCCACGGCCGGGAAGGATTGGAACCACTGCCGCGCGTCGAGGCTGAACACACCGGTTTGCGCACGATCAGCGGCAAGCACCGTCTGCATCGCAGCCAGCCCCTGCTCGGCGGTGATCAGCGAGACACCGAGATCGGCGAAGAACTGGGCCCGCCCCACCTCGGCCCATGGGCCCCAGTTGATTCCGACGGCGGGCAGTCCAAGCGAGCGCCGATGGGCAACGAGGCCGTCGACCCACGAGTTCGCGGCGGCATAGGCACCCTGCCCGGGCGTGCCGAGCAGCGAGGAGGCCGAAGAGAAGGTCAACCACCAGTCGACGTCGAGCGCAGCGGTGGCCTGATGTAGCCGCCAGCTGCCGGAGACTTTCGGAGCGAACACCCGTCTCGCGGCGGAATCCGTCATATTCAGCACGATCTCGTCGGCGAGAACCATGGCGCTGTGCAGAACTCCAGCCAACCGGAAACCCGCGCTTTGGACCGCGTGCACCAGCGCCTCCGCCGTGCCGGGTTCGGAAATGTCACCGGTGACCACCTCAATCCGGTGACCGGCGGCGGTCAGGTCCGCGATGGCCGCCGCAACGTCATCGCTGGGAGCCGAACGTCCATTCAGGACAATCAATCCCGCGCCTTGCTCGGCCAGCCACCGCGCGACGACGAAACCGAGACCGCCCATACCACCGACGATCAGGTAGCCGCCGTCTTGGCTGACCAGTGGAACCGGTGGCGGGGACGCGATCGCGTCGATACTGCCCTCGCGCGGTATTGATATGACGATCTTGCCGGTGTGCTTGCCGGACGCCATGAGCCGAAATGCGTCGGCCGCGTCGTGCAGGCTGAATTCGGTGACAGGAAGCACCTGTAGTCCGCCATCGGCTACTTGCGCCAAGATGTCTTGCAGCAGTTGGCGATACCGCGCCGGTTGCAGCTTCAGATTCAGATCAAGGTCTACCACGGAGAAGGACGCACTCTTCGCCAGTGCGGCCAAGCCCAAGTTGGCATCGGCGTAGACATCTTTCTTGCCAATTTCGATGAACCGACCGCCGGGAGCAAGTATCTGCACGCCGCGCTGAATTGCTTCACCGGCCAGCGAATTGAGAATGATATCGACGCCGTAGCCGTCCGTAAGCTCAAGTATCTCGTCGGCGAAGTCCACGCTTCGCGAGTCGCCAACATACTCGACCCCGAGCTCGGACAGCATTTGTCGCTTGGCATCAGAGCCAGCCGTCGTGTAGATGCGAGCACCGATCATCTTGGCGATCGAAACCGCCGCCATGCCGACACCGCCGGTGGCGGAATGGATCAGCACGCGTTCGCCGGGGGACAGCCGCCCAACCTCACACAGGCAGTGCCAAGCGGTGAGGTACGCGACGCCGAACGTGGCCGCCTCGTGATCGGGTAGCGTGTCGGGGATGGGGACGACGAGGTCGGCAATCGTCCCGAGGTGTGTTCCGAATGTGCCGGGGCCAAAGGCGATAACGCGCTGCCCAACCTCGACAGAGTCAACGTCGTCGCCGATGGCCGTCACGTAGCCGACGCATTCGCCACCGATCACTGGTGCGGCACCGTCGAGTCCCGGGTACACGCCCATCGCCTTGAGCACATCGCTGAAGTTGAGTCCCGCGGCGACGACCCGGACCTCGACCTGATCGCCTTGCGGCTTGCCCCGCTTAACCTGGTGCACCGTCAATGCGTCCAGTCGTCCGGGTTGATCGATCTGCAGCCGGACTGCGCCTGAGCCATCCAGTTCTACGACCGTGCGGCGAGTTTCGCCGACCAGTTCGCCCTTCGGCGTGGTCGGCGCCGGCACCAACCGGTTGACGTAGCGTTGCCCGTCCCGGTAGGCGACCTCGTCGTGGTCGCAACCGGCCAGCAGCTCCTCGGTCAGGTCGGCCAGTGAGCCTGTGCCGTCGGCTTCGATGTCAAGCAGCGTCGCCTTGAGTTCCGAATGCTCGAACGTAAGCACCCGGACGATTCCACGTAGCTCGGTCTGCGCCAACGTGATTGACTCGCCTGCATCGAGCTGCTGCGCGCCTCGGGTGACGATCCACAGTCGCGGACTCTTGCGGGCACCCATGCGCGTCACCGCCTGGACCACATCGGCGATCTGGAGGGTGCGCGTCTGCGCTAGTTCCAGTTGAGCATCATCGGACAACGACTCATCGCTCGCTCGCGGCGGACACACCACGACGATGCCATCCCAGCTGATGTCGGTTCGGGTGATCGCCGCCTGCAGCTTCGCTTGGTCGTCTGCGGAGACCAGCCCAACTTCTGCCCCACTTTCGCTCAACCGGTCGCGCAGCGACGACTGCAGCGCGGGCAGCAGCGGGTCGCCGGCGGCGATGTCACCGATCAACAACAGACCACTCTGCGCCGAAGACCTCTGGGCCGCCTTGTCCAGCGGTGCGGGCTCCCACTCCAACGCGAATAGGCGATCGGTAAGTTCCGTTGCGCCGCTACCGGCGCCAAGCACCGCCATCTGGACTTCGTCGATGACGAGTAACGGTTGGCCGTCCTGATCAGTCAGGACGACTTCGCCGACCAGCCGATCTGAGCCCTCGGTTGCGATCAGCGACCCGACCGCGCAGACACCGCGGGTGATATCGCCGTACACATGCACGCCCGCGAAACGTACTGGCAGCACCAATGTTTGCCGGGCGGTCTGCCCGCCGGCCAAGTCGGTCGCCATCCGGGTAGCACCCAGTGTCTGCAACGCGATATCCATCATGACCGGGTGCAGCAGGAAGTCGCGGGACCCCATTCTGGCCGAAGAGGGTAACCGCACTTCAGCGCGGGCGGCACCGGATTCTTCGACCGCGAGCCCGACGATCCCTTGAAACGCCGGTCCGTGTTGTTGGCCGGCGCCCCGCAGCCGCTGATACAAGTCGTCGGGGTCGAGTTCATCCACTACATCGGCCGGGGTTGCGTCGCGCCCCTGGCGATCCGACGGCTGCACTGGCTCGGCACGTCCAACGGTGGCGGTGGCATGGGTGGTCCAACCCGAAGAGCCACTGCGAGTGCGTATTTCGACCCGGCACCGCTGCTCGTCGCCGGTGAGCGTGGTGACGAGAACAATACCTTCGGTCACGTGCAAAACCTGGTGAAGGTCAAGCTCGCAGATCATCCACGGCTGACCTTGTTCAGTTCGCTCGTCTGGGAAGGCGTCCGTCGCGGCCGCCAGCGCGACCTCGGCGTAGGCCGCACCCGGCAGCACGCAGAGATCGTCGATAACGTGATCCCCGAGCCACAGCAGATCAGGGTCGAGCTCGCTTTCCCAAACCCGGGTGCCATTGGTGGGGTCGGTGACACCGACGCCAAGCAGCGGGTGGATATCCGCCCTGTGGTATGCCGCCGATGTGGCGCTGATCCAGTGGCGGGTGTGCTGCCACGGGGTGGTGGGCAGCACGGGGTGTGGTTCGCAGGGGTGGGGAGTTCGGGGTGGGCGGCTGGTGTGCGTTGCGTTGAGGTTGGTGTGGAACTCGAGGGTATCGTGGGCGTCGCGTTGCAGAGTGCCGATGCTCAAATAGCCGGCGCTGACGGTATTTTCATCGGCTGCGCCGTCGATGCTGCGCACGATGTCGCTGATCGAGTGGGTAAGCAGTGGGTGTGCGCTGATTTCGATGAAGGTGTGGTAGTCGCCGCCGATGCCACTACTGGCGTGAGTGATGGCCTGCTGAAAGCGCACCGGGTTACGCATGTTGGTCGCCCAGTGCTCGGCGTCGAAGATGGGAGTGCTGCTGAGGTCCTCGTAGGTGGTGGAGATGATCGGGATGGTTGGTGGCTGCGGGGTGAGATCGGCTAATTCCGAACGCATCTGGGGTTGCAGCGCATCCATGGCCGGGTTGTGTGGTGCCACTTCAATGTTGCCTCGGGTGGCAAAACCGTCCTGCTGGCGCACCCTGTCGATCAGAGCGTCGATCATGGCCGTCGGCCCGGCGATCACGGTTTGGCGCGGGGAGGCATAGATCCCCAAGCTCACTTGCGGGTAGTCGGCGATCAACGTCTCGGTCGCCGCGGCGTCGAGTTCGAGCAACGCCATCGTGCCCTGCCCAGACAACGGCGCCATCAGCCGCGACCGGGTCGCGGTGACCCGTAGCCCCTGAGCGGGGGTCAGCGCACCGGCCACCACCGCGGCGGCCACTTCGCCCATCGAGTGACCGATCACCGCATCTGGTTCCACCCCGTAGGACCGCCACAACTCGGTCAGCGCCAGCTGCATCCCCATCAGTCCCAGCTGGATCTGCTCGATACCAACCAGTTCCTTGCCGTTGGCCAGCACATCGTGCAGCGAAAAGCCCGCTTGTGCAACGAATTCAGGCTCTAGTGTGGCGATGGCTTCGGCGAATGCCGGTTCGTCGGCCAGCAGTTGGCGGCCCATTCCGGCCCACTGCGATCCTCGTCCCGAGTAGACGAACACCGTGCCCGGACCGACCGCGCTGTCACGGGGGGCCACCACGCCGGAAGCGGATTGACCCGCGGCCAGCGCCCGCAACCCCGCCACCGCTTGGCCCCGATCAACGGCCGCCACCGTGCCGAACTTGGTGTGCCGGGCCCGGTGATGGTTCAGGGTGTGCGCAACATCAGCCAGCGGCACCGCAGCGCCGGGGCCTTCCATCCAATCGGCCAGCACCGACGCCGTCGCGGCCACCCGCTGCACCGTCTTGCCGGACACCACCAGCGTCGACACCGCCGGATCAGGGCTCGGCTGCGACCCAGGCGCTGCCACCGGCGCGGGTGCCTGTTCGAGCACCACATGTGCATTCGTTCCACTGACGCCGAACGACGACACCCCCGCCCGGCGAGGCCGACCGGTGGTCGGCCATTCGAGGCCTTCGGCGGCAATGTTTAGCCGCACTGCCGCCTCGCTGGCATGTGTTGTCAACTGGTGGAAGTTGAGGTGCCGCGGAATGTACCCGTTGCGAATGGCGAGCACAGCTTTCATTAGCCCAGCGACACCCGCCGCCGCTTCCAGATGACCAAGATTGGTCTTCACCGACCCGATCACCAACGGAGCAGAGCCCTCCCGATCGTTGAAAACCTTGCTCAACGAATCGAGTTCGATCGGATCACCCAACGGGGTGCCCGTTCCGTGGGCCTCGATGTAGTCGATGTCCGCAGCGGCTAACTTCGACGACGCTAACGCGGTGCGGAGCAACTCCTGCTGCGCCGGCCCGTTGGGAACGGTCACGCCGCTGCTGGCGCCGTCCTGGTTGACCGCCGAGCCGCGCACCACGGCGAGGATGCGGTTGCCGTCGCGCACCGCGTCATCCAATCGCTTCAGCACCACCACCCCGGCGCCCTCGCCCCGCACATACCCGTCGGCGGACACATCGAAGGTCTTGCATTGCCCCTCCGGCGACAGCATCCCCCAGCGCGAGCAGGCGATGCTCGGTCCCGGGCTAAGCAGCAGGTTGGTTCCACCGACTAACGCCGTGTCGCTTTCCCGGCTACGCAAGCTCTGGCATGCCAGGTGCACGGCCACCAACGACGACGAGCAGGCGGTGTCGATAACCACCGCCGGACCCCGAGCTCCGAGGATGTAGGCCAACCGTCCAGCAGCGAAGTTCGCTGAATTGCCGGTTGGTATGTAGGCGTCGAGGTCTTCGGGCCGCAACCGGCCTGCCAGCGTAAGCATGTAATCGTAGGCGGTGACGCCGACGAATACCGAGGTTTGCGTCCCGCGAATAGTGTGTGGCTGCACACCCGCGTCTTCCAAGGCTTCCCAGGCAACTTCGATCAACAACCGCTGCTGCGGGTCCATTGCCGAGGCTTCACGCGGGGAGATTGAGAAGAACTCCGCATCGAACTCATCAGGCTGCCAGCCGGTGAGAAAGCCGCCTTCGGTGCTGCATATCGTGCCTGGCACGGTGTG
>NZ_JBYCLA010000518.1:0-8332 GCF_057473665.1 Mycobacterium sp. TH-M25 | reverse complement strand
GCGCCCGGCGGCGTGCTCTACGCGTTGCGAAGTTCCTACGCCGCGCCACCGCACCCGGTGCGCATCGACCCCGGCGGCGCGATCACGACGCTTCCCTGCGTCGAGTCGCCCACGCTGCCAGGGACATTGACCGAGATCTCCACGCCAACCGCCGACGGCACGACGGTGAGGTCGTGGTTGGTGTTGCCGGACCGCGAGGAGCCTGCTCCGCTGCTGCTCTGGGTGCACGGCGGCCCGCTGGGAAGCTGGAACAGTTGGGCCTGGCGCTGGAATCCGTGGTTGATGGCTGCCAAAGGTTACGCGGTACTGCTGCCGGATCCGGCGCTGTCGACAGGCTACGGGCAAAATTTCATCCAGCGCGGCTGGGGAGCCTGGGGCGGAGCGCCATTCGACGATTTGATGGCGGCAACCGACGCGGCATGTGCGCATCCGCGTATCGATGCGAGCCGAACTGCCGCGATGGGCGGGTCGTTCGGCGGATACATGGCCAACTGGATCGGGAGCCACACCAACCGTTTTGCCGCGATCGTCACCCATGCCGGCCTGTGGGCGCTCGACCAGTTCGCGCCCACCACCGACACCGCCGACTACTGGCGCCGCGAGATGACACCGGCAATGACCGCTGCCCACTCGCCGCACCATTTTGTCGAGCGGATTAGCACGCCGATGCTGGTGATCCACGGGGACAAGGACTATCGCGTGCCGATCGGCGAAAGTCTGCGCCTCTGGTACGAGTTGCTCGCCGCATCTGGGCTGCCGGCCGGAAACGACGGCAGCAGCCCACATCGGTTCCTGCACTTCCCGTCCGAGGATCACTGGGTGCGGGCGCCGCAACACGCGAAGATCTGGTACGAGGTGGTGCTCGCATTCCTCGCCGAGCATGTGCTGCGGGAGAGCGCCGAATGGCCGGAGGCGCTCGGAGTAGCGTCACGCCTGTGACTGCAACGCGCGAATACGACATCGTCCTGTACGGAGCAACCGGCTTCGTCGGTAAGTTGACAGCCCAATACCTGGCGAGGGCCGGCGGCAGTGCGCGGATCGCGCTGGCCGGCCGCTCCACCGACCGCCTGCAGGCGATCCGCGACACGCTGGGGGAGTCGGCGCAATCGTGGCAGCTGCTGACCGCTGACGCGGCGTCGCCGAAGACGCTCGACGCGATGGTGGCCCGGACCCAGGTCGTGGTCACCACGGTCGGGCCCTACAGCAAATACGGTCTGCCGCTGGTGGCGGCCTGCGCGGCCGCCGGAACCGACTACGCGGACTTGACAGGAGAGCCGCCGTTCATCCGCGAGAGCATCGACCTCTATCACAAACAGGCTCAAGACACCGGCGCGCGCATCGTGCACGCGTGCGGATTCGATTCGATCCCTTCAGATCTCACCGTTTATGCGCTTTATCGCCGGGCTCGGGAAGACGGCAGCGGCGAACTCGTCGACACCAATTTCGTGGTCCGCTCGTTCTCGGGTGGTTTGTCCGGTGGGACGCTGGCGTCGATGCTCGAGGTGTTCGACACGGTGTCCGGCGACGCCGACGTTCGTCGCGAATTCGCCGATCCTTACACGCTGAGCCCCGATCGTGGCGCCGAACCCGAACTCGGACCACAGCCCGATCTGCGGCGTCGTCGCGGCGCTCAGATCGCGCCCGAGTTGACCGGAATCTACACGGCCGGCTTTATGATGGCCGCGCCGAACACGCGAATCGTCCGGCGTAGCAACGCTTTACAGGACTATGCCTATGGCAGGCGGTTTCGCTACAGCGAGCACATGAGCGTGGGGTCATCCGTCGCGGCGCCGGTGGCCTCAGCTCTGGTCACCGGTATCGGCAACACGATGTCGGCGCTGGGCAGCCGTTACTTCCGGCTGTTGCCGCGCAAGTTGGTAGAGCGCGCGCTGCCCAAGCCCGGCACCGGGCCCAGCGAAGCCGTCCGGGAAAAGGGCTTCTACAAGGTCGAGACCTACACCACCACGACCTCCGGCGCCCGTTACCTCGCTACCATGGCCCAGCAGGGTGACCCCGGTTACAAGGCCACCGCTGTGCTGCTGGGTGAGAGTGGTCTGGCGCTGGCGATGGATCGTGAAGCGCTCTCCGACCTCCATGGCGTGCTGACCCCGGCAGCGGCGATGGGCGACGTGCTACTGGCGCGATTCCCGGCCGCGAGCGTCTCGCTGGAGACCGCGCGTTTGATGCATCGCTGACCGATGATGCGCTCTGGCGCAAGAACCTCTGTCGGACAAGATCAGCTGGGTTTAGTGTCATCTGGAAAAGCACACCATCCCAGCGACGTTAGGTGGACTGGTCCATGTCTGGCCTTGAAGATCTTCTGTCTCAGATTCCCACGAGTGACATCGCCAGCAAGATCGGCGTCGACGAAGGCGAAGTCGCCAAGGCAGTGCAACTGCTGGTACCGGTCCTGGTCGGCGGACTGCACGAGAACGCGCAAGACCCCGAGCACGCCAGCGGCATCGAGTCCGCGGCGGGCGATCACGCCGCCAGCGGCCTGCTCGACGGCGGCGTGAGCCTCGCGCAGGTCAACGAGGCCGACGGTCAGCAGGCCATCGCGAAGATTTTCGGCGGCAACGACGCCACCCAGGTTGCCAGCGCGCTGGCCGGCAGCGGCGGGGGCAACAGCGACCTGCTCAAGCAGCTGCTGCCGATCCTGGCGCCGATCGTTCTCGCCTATGTCGGTAAGCAGCTGGGCCAAAAGAGCGCACCGGCCGCCGACGCCGCCTCCTCCGGTGGCGCGCTCAACGACGTACTCGGCAGCATCCTCGGCGGGATGTCCGGCGGCAACAAATCGCTGGGCACCGTGTTGGGCAATGCGCTGGGCGCCAAGGCCGGCGACATCCTCGGCGGACTGTTCGGCAAGAAGTAGGCCGCCCCCGCCGGGACGCCCGCCATGGGCGGTGTTCGTCGCGCGCGTCGGTGCTTTCTAGAATTGACGCGTGACCACAAGCCCAGAAGACCTGCCCAAGGCGTGGGCCCCGGGCGCGGTCGAAAGTGTGATCTATCAGTGCTGGGTGGATGCCGGTTATTTCACCGCGGATCCCAACAGCGGCAAGCCGGCATACTCCATCGTGCTGCCGCCGCCCAATGTCACGGGCAGCCTGCACATGGGCCACGCGCTAGAACACACGATGATGGATGCCCTGACCCGCCGAAAGCGTATGCAGGGGTACGAGGTGCTCTGGCAGCCGGGCATGGACCACGCCGGCATCGCGACTCAGAGCGTGGTGGAAAAGCAGCTTGCCCTCGACGGCACGACCAAAGAGGACGTGGGCCGGGAACTCTTCGTTGACAAGGTGTGGACCTGGAAAAGGGAGTCGGGCGGCGCGATCAGCGGCCAGATGCGGCGCCTCGGCGACGGTGTCGACTGGAGCCGGGACCGCTTCACGATGGACGACGGGCTCTCGCGGGCGGTCCGCACCATTTTCAAGCAGCTCTACGACGCCGGCCTGATCTATCGGGCCGAGCGGCTGGTCAACTGGTCACCGGTGCTCGAGACAGCCATTTCCGACATCGAAGTCAACTACGAAGACGTCGAGGGCGAGCTGGTCTCGTTCCGGTACGGCTCGATGAACGACGACGAGCCGCATATCGTGGTCGCCACCACCCGGCTGGAGACGATGCTGGGCGACACCGCGATCGCCGTGCATCCCGACGACGACCGCTACAAACATCTGGTCGGCCAGGCACTGCGGCACCCGTTCATCGATCGTGACATCGTGGTCGTCGCCGACGGGCACGTCGACCCCGAATTCGGCACCGGCGCAGTCAAGGTCACGCCCGCCCACGATCCCAACGACTTCGAGATCGGTCTGCGGCACAACTTGCCGATGCCCACGATGCTGGACACCAAGGGCCGGATCGCGGGCACCGGCACGGAATTCGACGGTCAGGACCGCTTCGATGCGCGGGTGAAGATCCGCGAGGCGCTGGCCGCCGAAGGGCGCATCGTCGCCGAGAAGCGGCCGTACCTGCACAGCGTCGGGCACTCCGAACGCAGCGGTGAGCCGATCGAGCCACGGCTGTCGCTGCAGTGGTGGGTCAAAGTCGAGCCGCTTGCCAAGGCCGCCGGCGATGCAGTTCGCAACGGCGACATAGCGATTCACCCGAAAAGCCTCGAGCCGCGCTGGTTCGGCTGGGTCGACGACATGCACGATTGGTGCATCTCGCGCCAGCTGTGGTGGGGCCACCGGATCCCGGTCTGGCACGGGCCGGACGGGCAGCAGGTCTGCGTCGGCCCGGACGAGACGCCGCCGCAGGGCTGGGAGCAAGACCCCGACGTGCTCGACACCTGGTTTTCCTCGGCGCTGTGGCCGTTTTCCACCTTGGGGTGGCCGGACCGAACCCGGGAGATCGAAAAGTTCTACCCGACAAGCGTTCTGGTGACCGGCTACGACATCCTGTTCTTCTGGGTGGCGCGCATGGTGATGTTCGGCACCTTCGTGGGCGGCGACGACGTCATCTCCCTCGGCGGGGCCCGGGGTCCGCAGGTGCCGTTCACCGACGTGTTTCTGCACGGCCTGATCCGCGACGAGTCCGGCCGCAAGATGAGTAAATCCAAAGGCAACGTGGTCGACCCGCTGGACTGGCTGGAGAAATTCGGGGCCGACGCGCTGCGATTCACGCTCGCCCGTGGGGCGAACCCCGGGGGCGACCTGGCCGTCGGTGAGGATGCCGTGCGCGCCTCGCGCAACTTCGCCACCAAGCTGTTCAACGCCACCCGGTTCGCGATGATGAACGGCGCAGCGCCGGCGCCGTTGCCGGACCTGGCCGACCTCACCGACGCCGACCGCTGGATCCTCGGCCGACTGGAAGAGGTTCGCGCCGAAGTGGATTCGGCCTTCGACAGCTATGAGTTCAGCCGTGCCTGTGAGTCGCTCTACCACTTCGCCTGGGACGAGTTCTGCGACTGGTATCTCGAACTGGCCAAGGTGCAGTTGTCCGACCCCGGCGATTCGGCCACCACGGCGGTGCTCGCGGCGGTGCTCGACGCTTTGCTCAAACTCCTGCACCCGGTCATACCGTTCGTCACCGAGACGCTGTGGAAGAACCTGACCGGCGGCGAGTCGATCGTCATAGCCGAATGGCCGCAGCCGTCCGGTGTTGCGCTGGATGACGTTGCCGCGCAACGGATCACGGATATGCAGAAGCTGGTCACCGAGATCCGCCGGTTCCGCAGTGACCAGGGCCTGGCCGACCGGCAGAAGGTGCCGGCCCGGCTGACCGACGCCGACAGCGCCGACCTGGCCACCCACATTGCTGCCGTCGCGGCGCTGGCCTGGCTGACCGAGCCCACGGCCGATTTCAGCCCGTCGGCGTCACTCGAGGTCGGGCTCAAGGGTGGCATCGTCGTCGTCGAACTCGACACGTCGGGCACTATCGACGTCGCCGCCGAGCGTCGCCGCCTGGAGAAGGATCTTGGCGCGGCGCAAAAGGAATTGGCTTCGACCACGGCGAAATTGGGCAACACCGATTTCATGGCCAAAGCTCCGGAAGCGGTCGTCGAGAAGCAGCGTGAGCGACAGCGACTGGCGCGCGCGGAAGCCGAGCGGATCACCGCCAGGTTGGCCGGGCTCGCGTGACGCTGGAGCCTGACGACGACGACGCTGTGCCCGCTGAGGCCGCGCCCACGCCGGACGAGATCGCCGCGCTGCTGCAGGTCGAGCACCTGCTCGATCAGCGCTGGCCCGAAACCAAGATCGAGCCCAGCCTGGACCGCATCTCAGCGCTGATGGATCTGCTCGGGTCGCCACAACGTAGCTACCCGTCCATCCACATCACCGGGACCAACGGAAAGACATCGGTCGCCCGGATGGTCGATGCGCTGCTGACCGCGCTGCAGCGACGGACCGGGCGCGCCACCAGCCCGCATCTGCAGTCGGCGGTCGAACGCATCGCGATCGACGGAAAGCCGCTCAGCCCAGCGACATACGTGTCGACCTACACCGAGCTCGAGCCGTTCGTGCAGATGATCGACGAGCAGTCACTGGCTGGTGTTTTCGGGGAGGCTGGCCCGCGACTGAGCAAGTTCGAAGTGCTCACCGCGATGGCGTTCGCGGCGTTCGCCGACGCCCCGATCGAGGTGGCGGTAATCGAGGTGGGCTTGGGTGGGCGCTGGGACGCCACCAACGTGATCGGTGCGCCGGTCGCGGTGATCACCCCGATCAGCCTGGACCACGTGGAATACCTCGGTGCCGACATTGCCGGCATCGCCGGGGAGAAGGCCGGCATCATCCACCGGGCGCCGGTAGATCGAGCCGGCGCGCCGGACACCGTCGCGGTGATCGGCCGCCAGGTGCCCGAGGCGATGGCCGTGTTGCTCGAACAGGCCGTGCGCGCCGATGCCGCTGTCGCGCGGGAGGATTCGGAGTTCACCGTGTTGAGCCGCCAGGTCGCGGTGGGTGGTCAGCTGCTGGAGTTGCAGGGCCTCGGCGGGGTCTACTCCGATGTCTTCCTGCCGCTGCACGGCGAGCATCAGGCTCACAATGCGGTGGTCGCGCTGGCGGCGGTCGAGGCATTCTTCGGCGCCGGGGCGCAGCGCCAACTCGACATCGACGCGGTGCGAGCCGGATTCGCCGCGGCCAGCAGCCCGGGCCGCCTGGAGCGGATGCGTAGTTCGCCGACAGTCTTCATCGATGCCGCGCACAACCCCGCCGGCGCGGCCGCGCTGGCGCAGACGTTGGCCGAGGAGTTCGATTTCCGCTTTCTGGTTGGGGTGGTCAGCGTGCTGGGCGACAAGGACGCCAGCGGTATCGTGGCCGCGCTCGAACCGGTCTTCGATCGAATCGTGGTCACCCACAACGGGTCTCCGCGTGCCCTCGACATAGAGTCGCTGGCGCTGATCGCACAGCAGTATTTCGGGCCGGACCGGGTGGACACCGCTGAGAATCTGCGCGACGCCATCGACACCGCCACCGCGCTGGTCGACGACGTCCACGCCGGGGACGAGTCGCTCTCTGGAACCGGCATCGTCATCACCGGCTCGGTCGTCACCGCGGGCGCCGCTCGTACGCTCTACGGTCGGGATCCCGCATGACGGCACCCGCCTCATCGCCCGAGCCGCCCAAGCCCGACCCGTGGAAGAGCTTTCGGGGCGTCACCGCCGGCACGCTGATCCTCGAAGTGATTGTGGTGCTGCTGGCGCTGCCGGTGGTGGGCGCGGTCGGTGGCGGCCTGAGCGCCGGTGCGCTGACGTACCTGCTGGGTCTGGCCGCGGTGCTGATTGTGTTGACGGGGCTGCAGGGCCGGTCGTGGGCCATCTGGGCCGACCTCGGCGTCCAGGTGATCCCGATCGCCGGATTTGCCGTTTATCCGGGTGTCGGTGTGATCGGCGTGATCTTTGCCGGGGTGTGGGCGCTGATCGCCTACGTGCGTTGGGAGGTGCTCCGCCGCGAGCGGCTTGGGCTGCTCCCTGGGCAGGACGGACCGCCGGACTGATCCGCTACGCTGTGCGCCGTGACGAGCGCTGAGCGGACCCTACTGTTGATCAAGCCCGACGGTGTCGAGCGTCGCCTGATCGGCGAGATCCTCGGCCGTGTCGAACGCAAGGGCCTGACCATTGCGGCGCTGGAACTGCGAACCGTCAGCCAGACGCTGGCCCGAAGTCACTACGCCGAGCACGACGGCAAGCCGTTCTTCGGCTCGCTGGTGGAGTTCATCACGTCATCGCCGCTGGTAGCGGCAATTATTGAGGGCCCGCGGGCGATTGCCGCGATCCGGCAGCTCGCGGGTGGGACCGACCCGGTCGACAAGGCCCTGCCCGGCACCATCCGTGGCGATTTCGGTCTCGAAACGCAGTACAACCTGGTGCACGGGTCCGATTCGCCGGAGTCCGCGGAGCGCGAAATTGCGCTCTGGTTCGATCAGGTTTAGATAACGGGTCGGCGCACTTTGTTCGACCCGGCACACGGGTATGGGATACTGGGATGCGGGTAACGTCGCCGGATCGGTTCGCCGAACGTCGACCGACGCCCGGATGAAGACTTCGACAAGCGCGACCACCGCGACTTGCGGCGCGGCTGTCCAGCCATCATTCAGACCGGCACCGAGTGTGTTCGACCCGAACTGCTCGGGGCAAGACCATCACAAGCCCGGGAGGAAGTGACCCGGGTACACAGCGAAGCCCTCGCGTGGCCGCGTCGAAACGACGCGCCCGGGGGCTAGAGGAGAATACGTGACAGACGGTGGCCCATTCTCAGAAGTTCCTCAAGACTCGTCGCAGCATGAGGAGCTGCCCGATCGGCTGAGGGTTCATTCCCTGGCCCGCGTGCTGGGTACGACCAGCAGGCAGGTTCTCGACGCGCTGACTGAGCTCGACGGTCGCGTTCGC